>JBEVIO010000338.1:0-5904 GCA_040510635.1 Binatia bacterium
CGCTATCCTCGGTGCGCCAGCTACATCGAGACCTACGCCAAAGAATAGCCGGGCTATGAGCGCTTCTGTTAAAAAGAAGATTGCCGCTACGCAAAAAGCAAGATGGGCAAACCTGCGACGAGCCAAACCATCAACGGGTTCAGTCAAGCCCAATGCAAAAGCCAAGAAGAAGAGAATGGGTCCGGCAGCGAGGGCGAAGCTGTCCGCCAAATTGAAGGCTTATTGGGCAGCAAAGAAATCCGGCAAGAAGTAAACCTGAACAATCTCTAGTTGTGAAGTAGCCAGACTCCCCGAGAAAAGTGCCGACTTGTGATACTTTGTTTGTCCGGCGCATCTTGACTACAGCGCATCCGTTAGGTGCGACAAAAGTCCTTTTTCGAATTCAACGCTTGATTTACAATAGCCTTAAATGTATGTACTGCCAACATGAACCTATTTGACCTTACACCAGCGCAACTAAAGCGGGCTGCCTCGATCAAGGAACAAATCGAGGATCTGCACAAAAAGCTTCGCGCTATCCTCGGTGCGCCAGCTACATCGAGACCTACGCCAAAGAATAGCCGGGCTATGAGCGCTTCTGTTAAAAAGAAGATTGCCGCTACGCAAAAAGCAAGATGGGCAAACCTGCGACGAGCCAAACCAGTAACCCCGTCGGTAAAGCCCACTGCGAAGGCAAAGAAAAAGACAATGAGTCCCGCAGCCAGAGCGAAGTTGTCCGCCAAATTGAAAGCTTACTGGACGGCGAAGAAAGCGGGCAAGAAGTAACGTTGAGGAAATTCTGGTTTACTCAGTGGGCACGACCGGCTTTGAGCGGTTCGAACTTCGATCCATAAGTTCTGATTTCATGTCTTGGGCGTGATAGTTGCCGCGGCTCAAGTCATCTGCGCGCAAATTCCGAAACAAGTTTCTGCCAGCGATTCATTGCTTCATCGTACTGAGAAGTTGTGAAGCCCTCTTCGGGATACCATCGTTTGAATCCATAGTCCTTCAAGGGGCTGCCGTGTTTAAACGTCTCGATTAGCATTTTCTGTCCTTCGGGGCTGAGGAAAAAATCGACCAATAGCAATGCGCCGTAAGGATGTTGGGCGTGGGAGAAGAGCGCAATGCCGCCGGAGATGCTGGGCACCAGGTCCATGGGAACCCACGCCGCCGGCGCGCCCTTTTCTACCGCATGGCCGATATTGCTATGAATAGCCGTAAACGATATAGGCACTTCACCCGAGACAATCAGCTCGTTAAAACCGGGGCCGCTAACACCATGCACCTTAACGTCCTGGTCTTTCAACTTCTTTACGAAAGCCTCGCCTTTCGATTTGATCATGCCGCCGACAAGCCGAGCGGCAACATCGTCGTTGCTGATCGCCATTTTTCCTCTTAGCGCCGGCTTTAACAGATCGTCGAAGTTTTTCGGAACGTCGGCGGTGGGTAGAAGGTTCTTGTTGTAACCGACTCCGATATAGGACTCGCGGTCAGTCGTCCAAAGCACTAAGCTGCCGGAAATTTTTTGTTTCGCGGGTTCGGGGTATTCGGGCAGATACGGCGAGGTATACGGCAAGAGAAGTTGGCTATCGCGCAGTACCATCAATCCCGGCGGCGAAGTTTCAATGACGTCTCCGAGATAACGCTTCGACTGTGCTTCCGCTAGTACTCTGGAGGCTAACTGCGTGCCACTGGCGCGATAGGTCTCGACCGTTACACCCGGGTACTTAGACTCAAAAATCTTAACGATCTCTTTGTTCGCGATAAGCGCCGTGTACCATAAAAATTTGCCCTCTTTTTTGGCGCCATCGTAAAGCACGCGTCCACGATCAGCTCCCGTGTACTTGGCCAAATCAGCCAGAGTAGGCGCCTTAGGACTCTGAGCTCGTGCGATTCCAAAAAGAGTAGCGAGAAAAAAAAACGCGGTGAACAACGAATGTCGAAAAAGCATCAGAATCCTCCGGGCAGCATTTGCATTTTGCGTTTCTTAGCTGGAGTGAGTGATGAAAGTCAATGTAAGAAAATAACATTACTTTGAAAGGCGTTCATGAGTATCCCTTAGGTTGACGTAACATCCGTTTATTGGATATCGTCTGATAACGACTGAGGATATCGCTATCTCAGAGAGCGTGACACGATGAAGGTTGTGCCTTTCATTTTATTGATCGTTGCCCTCCTTGCTTTTGGTTTTCCTCAAGGGTCCAGCTCGGCAACTAGAGAAGACCTCATGGAAGCGGCAAAAAAAGAACGTGAGCTGGTATTTTACACGACGATGAACTTAGAAGAGGCTAGTGCGATGAGCGGTCGCTTCAAAGCGAACTATCCTTTTCTCGAGGTGAATATCACCCGGGCCGAAGGCGAGCGGCTTACCACCAAAGTACTGCAGGAGACGCGCGCAAAAAAATCCCTGGTTGACGTGATGCAAGCGCCGGCGTTTTATCTTGACGCTTTGAAGAAAAGAGGCCTTTTGGGCCAATACGCTCCGAACGACGACCGCTTTTATCCACGTGGCTTCAAAGACGAGAAATATTGGACTGCGACCTATTACAATCCCTACGTGGTTCTCTACAACACCAAGCTTGTCGCCGGGCAAAACCTGCCCAAGCGCTACGACGATCTGCTAAGTCCTTTCTGGAAAAACAAAATGATTCTGGAGAAGGACAAGGTCGATTGGTTCACGGCGATGCTGCATATTTTCGGGAGGGAGAAGGGCGTGAAGTACATGAGAGAGCTCGCCAAGCAGAACCCGATGCTGCGGATCGGGCAGACGCTCATCACCCAACTGGTCGCCGCGGGCGAAGCCGCGCTGCAGATCAACGCCAACGCCGTGACCGTCAACCGGCTGAAACAAAGGGGCGCGCCGATCGATTGGGTCGCGCCCGGACCTCTGCCGGGCCTCATGGTCGTTGTCGGCCTCGTCTCTCAAGGGCCGCACCCCGCCGCGGCCAGACTGTTCCTTGACTTCTTGCTGTCCAAGGAAGGACAACAACTCTATCAAAAGGCCGGACGTTTGGTCGCGCGCTCCGACCTGCCGCAAGACGAGAGCATCAAAGTGAGAGGCGCCCAAATCGTGCCAGTCGACCCCGCCTGGGCCGAAACCTTCGACGAAGACTCCAAGCTATTGAAAGAAATTTTTCCCAATTGAAGAAGATTTCTCGCCGCGGTGGAAGTGGCAAAAGATTAACGCTGAAACAAAGTTCATAGTCACGCGCCCAAGGCGCGCAGAAAAAAAGAGGGCAACATGCCGGAGCAAGCGATCAAAGACAAAACCGCGATCGTCGGGATTGGCTGGACCGCGTTTTCGCGCAAATCCGGAGTCACGACGTTGACCCTCGCTGCCGAGGCGAGCCTCAAGGCGATCGCAGATGCGGGGCTGCAAGTCCAAGACATCGATGGGGTGGTTTCATTTTACCACCGACAGCCGGAAGGCCAGATGGTGCGGGAGTTGGTTCGCGCGCTCGGACTAAAGAAATGCAACTTCGAATTCTACAGCGACGGTGGCGGCGGTTGGAACTGCGGCGCGGTGCTCTCCGGCGCCATGCTCGTGCATTCGGGGATTTGCAAAAATGTATTGGTTTTCAAAGCGCGTAATCGTTATAGCCAAGGCCGCGCTGCGCGCGCGGAGCGGGCCAACGACGTCAAAGGCGACGCGCAATTCACGACCCCTTTCGGCATCCACCATGCCGCGGCTTCTTTCGGTCCCATCGCCACGGCTCACATGGCGCGCTACGGCACCACGACCTTGGACTTCGCCCATCTCGCCGTCACCGAGCGCAGTCACGCCGCACTCAACCAAAAGGCGATGATGCGCAAGCCCATCACCATCGAAGACCATCAAAACTCGCGCTGGATCATTTATCCGTTTCGATTGCTCGATTGCTGCCAGGAAAGTGACGGCGGCGTCGCCCTGGTAATCACCTCGGCGGAACGGGCGCACGATCTGAAACATGCGCCGGTCTATATTATGTCGGGCATGGGTGGCCAGGGTCAGACAGCGGGTCTTTGGGAAACCAATGGTGTCAACTCGGCGCCGCTGCTTTATGAAGGAGCGGGCATCACTCCGAAAGACGTCAGCATCGCCGAAATCTACGATCCCTTCACCTTCATGTGCATGACGCATATCGAAGACTTCGGTTTAGTGAAGAAGGGAGATATCGGCGGATGGGTCACGGCAGGCCACAATCGCCTCGACGGCACCCTGCCGGTGAATACCCATGGCGGGCTCATGTCCGAGGCGCACATTCACGGGCTCAATCATGTGATCGAGGCGGTCCAGCAACTGCGCCCCGAAGGGGTCGTCGATGATTTGTGCGACGGCCCGCACACCTATGACCGTTCCACTTGCCGCCAGGTGCGAAACCCGGAGATCGCGCTGGTCTGCGGTGAGTGCGGCGAGAGCGCCATGCTGCTGCGGAGGGCATAACGATGGCTGACTATACCAAGCCGCTACCGATACCGGATATCGACTCGCAGCCGTTCTGGGACCGATGCAAAGCGCACGAGCTTTCGGCGCAGCGCTGCGGTGAGTGTGGAAAGTTTCGCTGGCCGCCCCAAGCTTTCTGCCCGCATTGCTATTCCTGGAAATTCGACTGGACCAAGCTCAGCGAAACCGGCACCGTGTATTCTTTCGTGGTCGTGCATTATGTGTCGATTCCTGCTTTCGAGGGCGACGTGCCGTATGTCGTAGCGCATATCACTCTCGACAATACTGACGATCAGATAACGATGATTAGCAACGTGATCCAATGTCCGTGGCAGGAAGTCCGAATAGGGATGCCCGTGCGATTGGTCTTCGAAGATGTCACGTCGGAGGTGGCTCTGCCGAAGTTCCGTCCAATGTAAAAGGTACTCCAACACTCCAGCTCTTCAAGGAGGATCGAACCATGTCCGCGGCTCTCCAAGACTTACGTGTGATCGATTTTACTCACGCCCTCGCCGGACCCTTCTGCGTAATGTTGCTTGGTCATCTAGGCGCCGACATTATCAAGGTCGAGCCGCCCAACGGCGATGAGTTTCGCCGGATATGGATGCAACCCGGCGCCACCACGGATGCCTACGAGTCCTTGTGGATAAACGTCAACAAGAAAAGCATCGTCCTTAATCTGAAGAATCAAAAAGGTGCGGAGATTGCGCGCAAGCTCATTGCGCGCGCCGATGTGCTCGTCGAGAACTACCAAAAAGGGGTGATGGAACGATTCGGTTTGGACTACGACTCGGTCAAAGCGCTCAACCCGCGGCTGATCTACGCCTGCTCGCGCGGTTACGGCGAGTGGGGACCTTATGCGAACTACGGCAATACCGCAGCGAGCAACAACAGCATCGCCGGCTGGACCCATAGCGCGTGGAAGAACAACGGCGCGCCGGGAACCAAGACACTCGGCATCGGCGACGAAGCTGCGGGTGTGAGCATTGCGCTTGGTATCCTCGCGGCTCTCCACGCGCGCGAGCGCACCGGCGAGGGTCAGAAGGTAGAGGTTTCGATGCAAGAAGCCGTCCTTGGTTTTATGACCAGCTCGATGCACGAGCATTTCACAGGCAACAGCGTCGGCAATCGGCCCATGAAAGTGGCCGACGGCTATTTTACTTTGCGGGTGCCGGAAATGAGCGATGCCGTTTGGGCGCAGACAGCTCCACTGATCGGTGGAAACGATCTACTGCAAGATCCCCGCTTTACAACAGCGGCGGCGCGTCGGCACCACCGCGCCGAACTGGAGCAGATAGTCCGAACCTGGGCAAGCGGAAAAACTCGCCAGGAAATTTGGGACGGATTGCGCGAGCTGGATTATTTCGGCGCGCCTGTCCTGTCCATCGGCGAGGTGATGGAAGATCAGCATATCAAAGAGCGCGGCGCGTTTATTGAACGCGATCACCCGACCGCGGGACGCACTACATTACTTGCTCCCTGGATCCACCTATCCAAAACAC
>JBEVIO010000339.1:0-11478 GCA_040510635.1 Binatia bacterium
TCACGTTCTCCGGTCCTCGGGCGGACATCAGCTCGGCGGGAATACCGTACTTTTCTTTGAACTTTGAGCTGATCGCGGTTCGCAGCTCGCTGCTGGCGGGAATGCCGACGACAACAGTGCCCTCCTTCTTTGCCGCGGCCAATGTTTTTTCCCATTCCGTTTGCCATTCGGCCGCGGGCGACGGAACCGCACCCATCAAGGCAAGCAACAGATGGACGAAGAAGACACTCAATGGAATTGGCTTCATTGACCCTATAACCTCCCGTTGATCACGCGCCGGGAAATGGGATTACGTTGCGATATTTATGGATCACTCGCTCGCGCAGTTCGCGGCTCGAGCGGCTGACTTTGGGAAACTTGTCTTTCCACTCGAATGGCCGCACGGCGTAAAAAATCGCCCTGCCGTTGGTGTGGTCCTTCGACTCACGCTTGTCCGGCGGCATGCGCGGATCGAGCGGCGTGCTCCAGCAGCCGTCGACGATGTCGATGTTGGTCGGCGGATCGACCCTCGTCATCATCGCCCAAAGGACTTCTTTCATATTCGTCGGGTCGATATCTTCGTCGACGACGACGACGTAGCGTCCGTTGCGCGCGGCCGCGGCTGAACTTACAGCGGCAAGTCCGGCTTGTTTAGCGTGGCCCGCGTATTTTTGCTGGATCGCGACAACGGTAAAATAGGGCGAATGGTTGTAGACGCCGACGACGTTTTGAATGCCCGCCGCCTCCAACTGATCCCAGAGAATACCGGCCGTCGGATTGCCGTCGATCTTCATCGCTCCCGTCCAAAGCGGCGCTTCTTCCTCCAGGATAGGATCGTTGCGATGATAGATCGCTCTTACTTTGATGACCGGCTGGGCTTCGCCCGTGCCCAGCGTGCCGCCGGAGTAATACCCCGGCCATTCACCGAACGGCCCCTCAGGGCGCGACTCCAGTTTTGGCGGCGGCACCTCACCCTCGATGGCGATCTCCGCCCCTGCGGGAATCGGCAGACCAGTCAAAGGACCGCGAATAATTTGTAAAGGTCGCCCCATGAGGCCGCCGGCATAATCGAGCTCTGAATTGCCCCAGGCAACTTTGGTATGCGCGAGCGTAAATAGTAACGGATCCGGACTGAAGGTTACGACGACCGGACAGTTTTTCCCTTGTTCCCAATACTTCGCGCAGATCATACGCCCGTGCTGCCCCGGACTCATCCACAGACCCAGAAGATTGCGATCATGGAGCTGCATCCGATAGGTGCCCGCGTTGATGAATCCGCTCTCAGGCTCGGCGTTGATCAGACAATCGCCCGTGCCGATGTACCGGCCGCCGTCGCCGTCATGAAATCGCGGCGCGGGGAATTTAAACAGATCGACCGCGTCGCCTTCCATTACGTTTTCCATCAGCGGCGCGGACTTTATCTCCTCCGGGGAAATCGTTTTGCCGGACTTCATTTTGCGCGCGAGCAGACGCACGACTTCGAGCTTGCTTTTGTCAGGCGAGATACCGAATGCGAGCGCCGTGCGTTTGTAATTGGCGAACGCAAGACTGACCAATCGAAAGCCGGCGGGGTAACCTTTGATCTTGTCGAACAGCAGCATCGGCCGAGAATCGAGCTCCGCCGTCGATTCGATCAGCGCGCCGATTTCACCGTCCCAGTCTGCGTCTTCGATTAGTCGCCACTCGCTGACCTTTTTGGCCTCTTCGATGAAGCCGCGGAAATCGTGGTAGGGAAGCGTATCCATTACTCTCTCCGCCAATTGATGGCCAACAGCACGGCAAGCCGCGTTCGCGCAATTTTCTCTAGCACCAGCTCGCCTTCTTCGTACATGTGAAACGTTTTGAACTATTTGAACGTTTCGCGTTCCTATTGCAAGACTTTCTCGGCAAACTTCTGCGATTTCAATCTTACGTCTACACACTTATCTTCCAAGTAATTGCGCAATCGCTCGTTGTCTTTGACACTCAGAAAATCCTTAGCCGCTTCCACTCCCTCTCTTGCCATCCATTTCGTGTCCACGTCCAATCGGCGTGTGCCATGCAGCAGCGTCCGGCTATAAAGTTCCTGGCCTTCCTTGCTCAAGAGCCAGTTCACAAAAATCTTCGTAGCGTTGGGATGGGGCGGGTTCTTGAGTATCGCCAGGCTGCCGTAACCGTTGCTCGAGGGCGACCCCTCCCGCAGTTCGGGAAGACTTTTCAGCGGTAGGCCGGCTTTGATGAAGGGCTCGGTTTGAGCGACGCCAATACCAAGAGTGAACGCGACTTTTGCCTTTGCCAACGCTTCAGCGAGTTGCCGCAGGTTCTGTGTGACGAAGAGATCTTGCTGCACAAGCTTTTTGAGATACTCCTCTCCTTTATTCTCCCAAACAAACGACCAAACCGACAAGCCCGAGCCGGCGACGCGCGGGTCGCTCAGACCGATCTTGCCTCTCCACTTCGGATCGAGAAAATCATCCAGTGAGCGCAGTTCCTCCGCCTTGGCCAGCGACGTATTGTACCAGTAACCTTCGGTGCTTTTGGTCGCGATGAACGAATAGAAAAGCCGCGTGCCGGCCACGTTGTCCATAAAAACATGCCCACCCCACCACTGCTTTGGATCCTTCACCTCGGGAAGAATCATGTAGTTTTCCGCTGGATCGAACAGCCCGGTTTTAATCAGCGGCACAGCCGTGCACGAGCCGAAAATAAACGTATCAAAGTAGCGCACGCCTGCTTTGCCTTCGGTGACGACACGGTTGGCGATCTGCGGCCCCGTGGCGGGAAAAAGTTCCAACTCAAATCCAAATTTTGCCTTGAACGCCCCTTCGAGTTCTTTTCTCAACTCCGCGCTGGGCGGAATGCCGACGACGACCCTTCCCTCCTTCTTCGCCGCCGTGAGTGTTTTCTCCCATTCGTTCTGCCCGGTCGTCTGAGCGGCAGCGGTCACCGGCAACACAATACTAAAGACAAATCCGAACAAAAAAGCCGCCGTCATGTTATTTATCGAACCTACCTTGAAACAAGAAGGGCGGGATGAATCCCGCCCTTCCATTCTTGCGCCTTTAGTTCCGGCGCGGCACGGTCGCGCTTTTGACCGACCCTTGGCATAAGAAAACTTACTGCACGTCGAAGCGCGTCTCGCGCTCAGAAACATTATTGAACGCTTTCGGATGAACCAGCTTGCGGCTGTAGAGCACCATGCGCAGAAAACCGGGGCTGCCTGTGATCCGATGGGCGACGCCGCGGGGAATATAAGACATCTGTCCCGGGTCGAGCTCGAGTGCGCCCCACTCCGTGTGGTTCAATGAGTGGCCGCGGAACTGAAACCAGATCTCGTCTTCGTCACAACCGCGGTGAAAGCCGTTTTGCTCTTCCTCCAGATTGTAAACATCGACGCGAAACTCTTTGCCGTTATAAAGGATCGGCGCGCGCGCGCCGCCTTTGCCGGTCATGCCGGTGAAATAATTGAAAGCGCTTAATTTCCTGACGACGCGACCGCCTTCACGCTTACAGCCGACAAGCGCCGCGACATCGCGCTCAACCCAAAGATCCGACTGTGGGTCCCAGAAACTGATGTGCTCCAATACGGGAGCCTGACCGTCGCCGTCCGTTTTGCCGCCGTTGGTAATTCCAATCGGTTCGGAAGGCCGTACGGCAAACTGTCTCTGCATCGTCGGCTTTTCCGGATCGACCCCTTCGGTAACAAATTCCTGGGTGGCGACGCGCACGCGCAAGCACTGATCCGTGCCCGTACTGCGGTGCGAAATGGCCGCGGGAACGAGCACGATTTCACCGGGATCCACTTCGACGACACCGCTTTCGCTTTCGATCCTCGAGCGCCCGCAGAATTGCAGATAAACCAGGTCATGATCGGCGGCGCGCGTGAGCTGGGTCTCGCAGCCGGTGATGTGCTCCGTCGCAATCCGCAAGCTGTCGCCTTCGAATATGGCGACGCGCGCACGGTTGCCGGATACCGGAGCGCTCCTCAATAAATCGAACGGACGGATTTTCGGCACCATTCGCTGACCCATGCGCGCCGTGCCGATGACGGCGCTCTCGTCTCGCTCCATCCAGATATGCTCGGGCGGCTCTCGATGGGTCATGAATTCACGGATTTTCTTTGCCATAAGAAGCTCCTCCTGTGGATCGCAATCATCGCACGAACGATGGCTTCGAATCTCTTACCGCGAAGTGCGGCCCGGTTACAACTTTGGCTTCCAGTTTTTCTTCAAATTGGCATAGATCCGCCTGATGATGCTGTAGTCGTAGAGCTTGGCCGGATCGGGAACGCTGGCGGATTTGATCAATTCGGCGCGGGTCAGAACTTCTTCCTTCAGCACATCGTCGGACACCGTGCCATCGTCGGTCATGCTGGCTAAGGCCGTATCGTAGTCAACCAAGATGGCATCCGGCGGCAGAGGTGTATGCTTGGAAAGCATGGCGATCGTCGGCTCTTTGTAACGGCGCGCAAATTCCCGCCCCTTGGCCAATGAGCGCAGAAAGCGCTCGATCAGCGCCGGATTGTCGGCAAACAATTTATTGGATACGGCGACCCCGTTCCAAACCAGTTGGATCTCTTTGCTGATATCAGCGAGCATGTTAACGCGCATCGGTCCGATCTGGGTGATATCTCGCGGCGTCAGCGGCGCCGCATCGATGGCGCCCGAGAGGAACGCCGGAAAACGAGCTTCGCTGCGCACCGCGATGAACAGAACTGCCTTCGGATCCATGCGGTATTTCTTGAGCAGTAGCAAGGTGGCGAGGTGGCCGGTATCGCCGAAAGTGTTAACGGCGATTTTTTTGCCGACCAGATCTTGCAGCGTTTTGATCTCAGGTTTATTGGACAGCAATTTATACGTGGGGCGCGCCTGGTTGGTGTAAATGATTTTGACCGGGCCGCCACGCAAGGCCGCGCTGAGCGCCGACCCCGCCGAGGAGCTGAAATGAATTTGCCCTGACAATAAAACCTGCGTCGCCGAACCCCCACCAGACATGAGGGTCTTGATGTTAAGGCCTTCTTCGAGCGCGTAGCCTTTTTCGATGGCGACGACATGATCCATGTAGGCAGCGCCAAGTGAGGCGTAGGACACGGTAATGTCTTCGGCGCCCGCCGACCCGAGGCAAAAGACTAAACCGATTGAAAACACCAGAAGATTGCATTGTTGGGTTACCCTTCGAAACATTTTCATCGCAATTCCTAGAGCCTAGCGTCGGACCGCCTGCTTCGTGGCCGGATAGAAATATTCGTACGTCCCGTCATCGACCCTCTTAAAAATGCCCGTCACCGTCTTCCATGGATCCTTGGCATAGTCTTCGTAGCGTCCCTTCGCGTTGATGCCGGGAATTTCCGGCACCCAGTCTTCCGCCAGCAATTCCTTCGGATCGCCGTAGCGCGACGTCAGCGCGCGCACTTCGGAGCTGTCGAGCGACGTCATCCGTCCTTTGTTGACGACCGTGACCCAGGTATTCTTCGTGCCGCGCACGCGCAACCGATAGGTAATGAAATAATTGTGAATGTGAAACCAATGATCATCGGGGAGATTATTCTTCTTGGTGAACTCCACCCACTCCTTGGCCCACTCCGGTGAATCCGGTCCGTGATGCACACGAATCCCGTGACCGAAGTGCATCACACCGCTGCGATTTCTTTCCGTGGTATTTTCTCCGACCATGTTTTCGTCGGGCCGTTTGTAAAACTTCGGATTGGTACCGAGCGCCGCCTCGTAAAGCAGCCAGTAGCCGGGACGATCGTGATAGGGATAGGTCACTTCGTTGATCCTCGGATACTTGAGAAACTCGCGCCAGGCCTCGGCGTACACCCCGGTCCCCTTTACGTCGGCGACAAAGCCGTCCTTGATATGGACCTCGGTGCGCGGAAAATGGCCGGCATGATTGGCGGTACCGGCGATGACGCCGTTAGGCTTCGGCGTCGGCGAGCGCGCGTTCCATTTCTTCTGGAAAGCTGGATACTCGACGACGGAATACGGGAATCGGCCCGTCGCTTGATTGGGAAACATGTAGAGATGTCCCTGTTGATAAACGCCGCGCGCCCAGCGCTCGGACATGTCTTCGGTCAGCTCCGACGTGAGGTTCGTGCCCTCCGGATCAGTGATCTGCAGAGAATCGGCCCAAGCGATGGGCTCGATGGTGCGCTCCTCGGCGAGACGCCACACGTCGCCGGGAAACGATGAAATCTTGCTCATTACCGTCCAGCGATTGTCGTAGACCATCACGCCCAAATACTTCTCTTCGTAAGGACGCACATAGCGCCGCAACGTCGTGGTGCCGCCGGTCCCCCAGAAAAACCCTCTCACGTTGGGATTCTTTTCCAAAAACTGCTTGATGCCTTTGCCAATGTTTTCTCGGTCCAGCTTCTTAGCAGTTTCCTTCAAACGGTCTGAAACCTCGGCCTTCGCCGGATAAAGCGAGTCGTAAATATCCGGCCGTCTCTCCTTAAGCCACTTTTTTGGCGCTTCCGGGTCGGCAAAGCGCTCATCGATCCATCTCCTCGCCTCCATATAGCCTGCTCCGAAGAAAATTGCCGGCGCGCTTTGCGCAGTTCCGCGGCATCGGCGCGGCTCACGCCGACCAACTCATACTCGTACAGTAAATTCACTTTGACGCCGCGTTCTTCGATGGCGCGCTTGATGGCCTGCACGACCATGTCCTCGGCCGTTGCCGTCAATACCAGCGCTACACTCTCGCCGTCCTTTAGAATACCAAACCCGTCCCCTTGCAATCCGGTCGTCTGACGCGCGATCGCCCGCGCGTAGGGCATAACCTCGTCGATCGACTTCGGCGCCTTGGTATAAGACGGGAACCGCGGCGCAGGATAGCTATTCTTCTCAGCCGCAAAGACTAAGCCGGACGGCGCGAGTGAAATGATGAGAAACAAAAGGACACTGTATCGTTTCATGACGACCTCATTTCATCCTGGAATTTGGCTTCACTCAAATTCGTTCCCCACTTGCCTCTCCCAGCGGGAGAGGCCGACGCAGCGAGGCGCGCAAGGCCAAGGAGACGACACGCGGATATACGTCCGAGCTGGCCTACATGCGTCCACCCGTCTCACGGAGCGCTGGGCACGTAGCAGGGCACGACCTTTATCGGCACTCCCTGCAGCGCAGCTGCAATGCCGGGGCCGATCCCCGGATAATAATCGATCTCGCCATTGGCCAACGCCGCGATTCCAACGGTGGCATTCATGCGGATGACTTCAGCCTGAAGGTCTTGCTCTTGGAGAAAGCCTTTTTTCTGCGCCAACGGCAGCGAGCCAAACTGCGCGGCAAAATCGGGAAAGCCAATCCCAATCTTGTCGGCCGCGTGGAGCGACGGCTGTAAGAAAAACCCGACGGACAATACTGCAAGCAATCTTTTCATCGATGCTCCCCGCTCCTGCCCGCCGAAACTCCACCATCAACTCAATCAAGCCCGCCCAGCCGTAGCCAAAAAGAAACCAATAATGCCGCGAGCGCAAAGTACGCAAAGAGTGTAGCAACCGGTGGTCGCTCTACGGGGCAAAAACTTTGCTCGTACATTTCTACAAACCGCTAAGACTACGACGTATAATCTTCCCTAGCTTAGCTAGTTTTTCCACAGCTGCGCAAAAAATCCGCTCTGTTCGAGCTCTTGCAGCACCGATAGATCGACAAAGCTCTCCGGCGACGCTTTCTTGGCTTGCGGGTTCCGTTCAGCTATTTCATCTATAATGAATTTTATTCCCTTGAGCGTCGGGTAGGGGATTTTTTCGAGTTTTTCCGAATAGAACTTATAGGCGTCGTCCAATATCTCTCTGTCATCTATGCGCAAATACTTTTTCATCACGCGAACGGAAAAATCCCGGTCCGTAATAAACCGGTGCAAACCCTCGGCGTAGGCTTGGATAAAGCTCTTCACCACGGGCCGCCGTTCGCGCAGGTATTTAGTCGTGACCGTGACGCAAGTCTGCTGAAGCTCCACGCCGAGCGCGTTCAAATCAAATAGCTCTCTCATGCCGAGTTTTTTGGCGCGGCTGGTTTGCGGAGGATTGGCAAAGCCTGCTTGAATCCCCCCTCTCTCCAGCGCGGTAACGATCTCGGGCAGACCGCCCATCTGAACGACGGCCACGTCTATGTTTCGCTTCAAGCCGAAACGTTGAAGAAAAATTGATACTGCTGTGTCGCTCAAAGCGCCAAATCTAGATATCCCGAGATTCTTCCCTTTAAGCTGTTCGGGGCTCGTAATTTCCGGACGAGCATAGATCGTGCCAGCAAGCTTGTTCTGCACGCTCGCTATGATTCTCACGTCGGCCCCTGCTAAGATCGCCCCGGCGGTGGAAACGCCAGTTACTTGAGCCAATTGAATTTCGCCCGCAATCAGCGCCTGGGTCGCTGCAACCGCAGGGATATAAATGAGATCCGCTTCGATGCCGTACTTCGAGAGGTAGCCAGCTTCTTTTGCGATCCAAGGAGCGACTTGTCCTGCGTTCAAAGCCGCGTAGCCGAACTTGATCGGTTGAGCGAAGACGCCCGTGCTGAAACTTACTAGGGTTAGGATCAGGCTCGGCGCGAGGGGTCTAAAGAAAACAAGCCGGCCTGGTCGACAAACAGAAATTCCAAATTCGAGCAACCACTGCGCGCGACCGAAGAATTTCATTTCAAAATCCTCCTTTGCTCTTTGCATCGGTTTGATCGCTACCGCGCCGTCATAATTCCAAGCTCCCGCTGCGCTTCTTTAAGAATCGAGAGATCCGCAACTTCCGATAGCGAAATCTCGCGCTCCGCTTTGCCGAGCTTCTTTAGCTCGTCAATCGCAGGGTTGATTCTAATGAACTCTCCTCGAAGTCCTTCGTCCTGGAAAAAGCCGCGCCTGTCCGCAATGGCAAGCGGGACGAAAGGCGCAGCGAGGTCCGGAAATCCCATCCGGATTTTCTCGACAGCGAGGGCTGAAGTTTCGAGAATGACAATCGCGAGCAGGGCCAAAAGATTTTTCCTCATGGGAACCTCCTGGTTCGCACATCAAGCCCGCTTCCGACTAATTACCCTCGCAAAACTCCGGGCGGCTTAGGCCACACTTCCTATTTAAAGTCTGCTCGCTTGTTCAGGTAAAACTTCTTCATCGCAGGGCGGTATTTCTCCATCATCTCTCGGTTCAGGTCAACCGGCGGCTTGGCGCCGGGAGGCAGCAAGGAAAAATATTTGATCTCCTTGGTATCTTGCTCAAATTGCTTCTTTGCCGCTGCCAGCAACTCGGGTGACGTAAGTAGATCGAGAATCGAGGCCGCCATCACTTTGGCGCCCACCACTGCCCCTTTATGGGCTATTGAAGTCGTCGGCGCGATGCCGGCGGTCCAGTGGTGTGCTTGTACTCCTGGTATAGCGGAGGGAAAACGCAGCGAGCCCATCGGCACGTTCCAAGTATAATCACCGATATCGTTGGACGAAGTGTTCTGCGTGCCGGCGCGAAGCGGCGCGACTTCCGTCGATAACCCTACTTCTTTGGCGCCGATCGACTTCTGCACCTCCTTGGCGAACTTAGTCTCGTCTTCGCTCCACTTTGGCATTCCGACCATTTCAATATTTTTCTGGATCGCCTCGGCGATCGCCTTATTGGCGAGCGACGGCCACCCCGCACCGAACGGTTCCATCTCCATCGTCGTGCCCGTCATCAGCGCCGCGCCGCGCGCGACGTTGACCAACTTGTCGAAATTTTCCTTTGCCCAGGGTCCGTTCGCATCCCGGATAAACCACCAGATCTGGCCGACGTCTGGAATGATGTTGGGCTGCACACCACCGATGGTGATCGTCCGATGGCCCCGATAGGTTGGCCTGAGATGCTCGCGCAATTTGTCGAAGCCGATATCCATCAACTCCACCGCGTCGACCGCGTCGATGCCGTCCCACGGATTGACGCCGCCGTGCGCGGTTCGACCCTTAAAAGTGAACTTGGCCCCGATCAGCGCATAGTTTTGTAAGCCGTAGCCGGTCGAGAGACTGTTTTGAATATGCGTGATAATCCCGGCATCGACGTCTTTGAGGTAGCCTTCGCGCACAAGATACGGCCGGCTCATCAATTGCTCTTCCGCGGGACCGATCGACAGGATCACCGTGCCTGCAATCTTGAATTGCTCCATCGCTTTCTTGACTGCCTACGCCGCCCCCACTGCCATAGCCGCCATCACGTTGTGCCCTTCCATGTGTCCGGGCGCACCTTCGACGAGCGGCTTGCGTGGAATGCTTCCCGGCGTTTGCGAACCGTCGGGAAGCGCGTCCATCTCGGTGGCGATAAGAATCACCGGCTTACCCGATCCCCATGTCGCCCAAACATTGGTCGGTAAACCCGCCCCGCCGAGCTCGACTTTGAAACCGATCTGCTCCAGCGTGCTTTTCAAATATTTCGAGCTTTCGTATTCCTGCATGCCCGGCTCGCCGAAATAGTAGAGCACGTCGCCGACAGTCGCGATCGCCTCGGCATTGCGGTCAACCGCCTCGAACGCGACCCGCTTGGGATCGCTTGGGGAATCGGCCAATGCAGAGGGAAAGATAGAAACGAGCGCAAAGCCAGCAACCAACAAAGCGAGCACACTCGCTCGTCTAAGGTGAGTTTTCCCTGTCATTGTCTCACGAGCCATTGTAAATTCCTCCCTTGCGAACGACTTACCACAAACTGCCGCCGCACTAACAGAGATAAGCCCGACTGCGATGGTGAATTGGGTACGACGGGACTCTAGGAAGGCACGAGGTAAGTTGCTATTCAGGTAACGGCGCGTAGACGATCAGGAAAGCACACGGGAATCCCATTCACACAAAATGTCCATCCCGCATATTGTAGACTTTCTTGAAATGCTCGACGGCCTTGGGATCATGGCTCGCCATGATCACCGTCTTGCCGTATTTCTCGGCCAGTGACAGAAAAAGTGCCGTGATTGTTTCAGTGTTTCCCGTGTCCAGATTGCCAGTGGGTTCATCGGCGAGAATGAGCGCGGGGTCGTTGGCCAATGACAGCGCCACGGCGACCCGTTGCTGCTCGCCGCCGCTCAGCTCCTCCGGCCGCTTGTTCGCTTTGGCGCCCAGGCCGACCATTTGCAACAAGCCGTCGACGCGCTGTTTACGCTGCGCCGCATCGACATCGGCGATCAGCATCGGCAGCTCTAAATTTTCCCCGGCCGTGAGGGTCGGAATGAGATTGAAAAACTGAAAAACAAAGCCGACCTTGTGGAGCCGGTATTTTTCCAGATCGCGCTCGGAGAGCGCCGCGAGCTTCTGGTCGCCGACGAGAATGTCGCCGCCGGTCGAGTGGTCGACTCCGCCGAGAAGATTGAGCAGCGTCGTCTTGCCGCAACCGGACGGTCCCATCAATGCGACCGCCTCGCCCGGACCGATTTCCCAATCGACGCCCTTCAACGCCCGCACTTGTTCCGCGGAAGTTTCGTAGGCCTTGGTCAGCTTGGCGACTTTGACCGGCACGCCGCGATTCTTGAAAAAACCGTTCTCCGCCATTTCGAAGCCTCCCAAACCATTTTGTATTGCCTATTTTGAATTT
>JBEVIO010000340.1:0-3036 GCA_040510635.1 Binatia bacterium
ATGCTGGTGATTGGTTATGTTTCACCGGTGCCACCGGCAGCGTCCGGGGAGGCAAAATGAAAAACGCTGGTCTTCCTGTTGCCGTTGTCGCAAAGCAGCGTCTTTGGCGCCGAGCGACCGGAGGATTTTGCTTATGGAATGCCGATTCACGCCGACGCCAGGAAGCGCTCTATGAAATAGAAATTCCTGCGGCGGTTTGTCGTGGCGTGACTCGCGCCGATCTTGGTGACGTTCGCATTGTAAACGGCCAAGGCGAAGTGGTGCCGCATGGTTTGCGCCCCGGCGGACGAGACGGATAATTCCAAGTAGCTTCGCCCGTGTCTTAGATCCAATCTACAAACGTAGTCACTTTGCTGGACGCTCAACCTAAGCGCGTGCTATAGCAAAGAGGTATTTTCGTGCCGCGGCTTTAGGTCCACGAGAAAGCTCGTCTCCTCTCGCCTTTTGGAGATCGTTCTGCCGGCAAGATTCACCAAACAAGCAAAGAGCGAAGCGGCTGCCGAGACGGTGGCCGAACCTACCACGGATGAAAAGCTTTGGTATCCGCTCATCTTGTTAGTGCGGCTGCGCGCCTTTGAAGCGCTGCGCCACCGGGAATATCGCTTGCTCTGGTACGGCCAGGTTTTCTCATCGATGGGCACCTGGATGGATCAGGTGACGCGCGGCTGGCTGATTTACGAGCTGACCAACTCCGCTTTGCATTTGGGGCTGGTGCGCGGCATTCAAGCGATCCCGTTTCTTTTGCTTTCGCCCATCGCGGGCACTACGGCCGATCGTTACTCGCGCAAGTTTCAAGTGGTGAGCGCGCAATTCGCCAATGGCTTTCTATACGCCGTCACCGCCGCGCTGATTTTCACCGCGTGGATCCGACCGTGGCATGTTTACGTGACGGCGTTTTTGATGGCGTGCGTGCAGGTTTTTCTCCAACCTTCGCGCGCGGCGATGATCTCCGACTCGGTGCCGGCGAAAAATCTCACCAACGCGATCGGCTTGAACGCGGTGGTGTTCAATATGGCGCGCAGCACGGGGCCGGCCCTGTCGGGCGTGCTTATCTCACTTTTCGGCACCGGATTCTCCTACGCGGTGCAAGCCGTGTTTTTTCTCCTGGCCACCGTGTGGACCTTGCAGATGAGCTCGGCGCGCTATCAGTCGGGGCACCCGGCTCATGGCGAGAGCTTCGGCCAAAGCATCGTCGAGGGATGGAAGTTTAGCTGGCGCAAAGTCGAAGTGCGCAGCGGCTTGCTCGTTGTCATCATCGCGGCGCTGTTTATGATTCCTTTCAGCACGCTCTTACCGGTATTTGCCCGCGATCTACTTCACGTCGGTGCCCAGGGGCAGGGCTTGCTCCTGACTTCGATGGGAATCGGCGCGCTGTGCAGCTCGCTGGTCATCGCTTCCATT
The DNA here is from genome assembly GCA_040510635.1 of Binatia bacterium. GTDB lineage: Bacteria > Desulfobacterota > Binatia > UBA9968 > UBA9968 > DP-20. Next base: position 1,402 of record JBEVIO010000340.1, read on the forward strand.
GGCGACCGCATGCCACGCGGTCTGCTCATGGTCGGCGGCGTTGCGCTCTACGGCGTGCTGGTAGTGATTTTTTCGGTGTCGTCCTGGTTTTCTCTGTCGATGGCTTTGATGGCGATCATCGGAATCTGTCACGTCAGTTCCCATGCACTCGTGCAAACCGTGATTCAAACTTATTCGCCGCCTGAGTTTCGCGGCCGCACGATCGCGATTTTTCATATGACGCAGGTCTTGTTGCTGCTCGGCGGTTTGCTGATCGGAGCTTTATCGGCGCTACTCGGTGCGCCGATGGCCGCGGCCGCGATGAGTATCGCCGGCACCCTGTGCATGATCGTGCTCTACGTGGCCGCGCCGGGAGCGCGTAAAATACGCTGATCCGCGCGCGCTGAAGAATGATGAGATGGAATACTGGAGTGATGGAGTATTGGGAAAAATAGAGTTGCCGCGCGTTTGCGAGATAGGTTGGTTCGTTCAACGGTCGATCGTCCTCGTCACGGGAGGTCTCAAACATGTTTTCCCAGCGAACCTTGCAGCGATTGCTCGGCGCTATATTTATTCTGCTTACGATCATTCCCGCCGCGGGCGCGGCCACGCCGCTGCACAAAGTCGTGTTCGTGTTTGCCGGTTTCAACGAGCGCACCGGTTATATTTTCGTCGCCAAAGACCTGCGCTTTTTCGAGGAGCAGGGGCTCGACGCGCAGATCGTTCAGGTACGCAATGGTCAAGTCGCGGTTTCCGCGCTCGCCGCGAATGAAGCGCAGTTTTACAGCGTGTCCGCTACCGGCGCGAGCTTGGGCGCCATGGCCGCGGGACTCGATCTCGCCTTTATCGCGGGCATCGTCAACAAGCTCGACGGAGATTTCGTGGTCGCGCCGAAGATCGCCGCGCCGGCGGATCTCAAGGGAAAATTTATCGGTATTCAGAGCATCGGCGGCGGCGTTTGGACGTTTACGATGTTGGCTCTCGATCATTGGGGGCTCGTGCCGGAGCGCGACAAAATCCAGTTCCGTATCGTCGGTGATCAGGCGGTGCTCGCGCAAGGGTTGATCGGCGGTACTGTCGATGCCGCCTATCTTGGCTACACGTTTAGCAAGGTGGTGCAGCGCCAAGGATTTCGCGTCTTGCAAGATCTCGCCAAAGTCGACATCCCTTATCAAGGAGTCGGCATCGTCGCGCGCAAAAGTTTTCTCGATCAGGCACCCGATGTCGCCGAGCGAGCGCTCAAGGCCATCGCCAAGTCGGTCGCGTATTTTCAGGATGCGGCCAATAAGCAGAGCGTCGTGAATATTTTGATGAAATGGCTACGCCTGCCGCAAGTGGAGGACGCCGTGGCAGGCCAAGAAGCGATGCGCGCGCTTTATAGCCGGCGCATTTTTCCGACCGTCGAGGGCGTGCGCAATACGGTGCGCATCTTGAGCCGCATCGATGCTAAATTCGCCAAGCTCAAAGCGGAAGACTTGGTCGACGAGCGCCTCGTGCGCAAGCTCGAAAGGGACGGCGTTTTTAAATAGTGCGCGACGGGCTACGGAAGATCATGCCAACAGCGCAGCGCCGCCGCGCAGTTGGACGCCGACGGGCGGGCAGTGTTAGAGCGGATCGAAAATGAAAAAAAATTTCCAGACTTATCGCTACGGAGTT
>JBEVIO010000341.1:0-3193 GCA_040510635.1 Binatia bacterium
TGACGAATTTGCCGGGAAGAACGTCGTGAAAATGTTTCCAGCCGTCGCCCTCGCTGCTCATCACGGTGAGACCGCAGTCCGTGCCGATGTACATGCGTTTGCGCTCTCGCATTCGTGACAATCTCCGCAAATCAGTTGCTGTCGGTCCAATTGCCAGCGAGATTATCGTCAGTCGGCGGTTCAAGTCAAACAAACCGCCTCGTTTGCATCCCATAAAATGAGATAGTACTAAGAGCGAAATGAACAAAACCCCACCTAAGGACCGGTCGCACGAATCCAAGCGGCAAAGCCGGGACGTTGCCTTTGAAGAATTTTTTTTCGCGGAAGAGCCATTCTATCTTCCCACGGCTCACGAAATAGAGATCTTCGAAGCGGCTCATGCAAAGCGATTACCGATACTTTTGAAAGGCCCCACGGGTTGCGGCAAGACTCGCTTCCTCGAATACATGTCCCATCGCCTCGGGCCGCTGCCCCTCATCACGGTTGCTTGTCACGAAGACTTGACCGCGACGGATCTGGTCGGGCGCTATCTTCTCGAAGCAGATGAAACTCGCTGGCTCGATGGGCCATTGACCCGGGCGGTGAAAGCGGGAGCCATCTGCTACCTGGACGAGATCGTCGAAGCACGCAAGGACACCACTGTGCTTATCCATCCGCTGTCGGATCACCGCCGTATCTTGCCCATCGAACGGCGCGGACAGGTGATCGAAGCGCACGAGAATTTTCAACTGGTGATTTCCTACAATCCAGGTTATCAAACCGTGCTCAAAGATTTGAAGCCGAGCACGCGGCAGCGCTTTGTCGCGATTGAATTCGACTATCCGTCGGAAGAGATCGAAAGAAACGTCGTTCAACGCGAGAGCAGCGTATCCCACGACATTGGCGAGCAACTGGTACGCCTTGCGGGCAAAGTGCGCAACCTGCGCGAACACGGCCTGCAGGACGGCGTCAGTACGCGGCTGCTCGTTTACACCGGCCAACTCATCGCGTCGGGCCTCGCTCCGCGCGTCGCGTGCCAATCCGGCTTTGTCGCGGCCCTCACCGACGATCAAGAAGTCCAAAAAAGTCTACAAGAAGTGGTCGAAGCGATCTTTGCTGAATAGGCTGACTAAATCCGTCTAGTCGTCAACTTGGGATACGCTGCGATCAAGCGGATCGGCAACTCCTCCAACTTGGTCACGACTTCGTAGGGAATTTCGTCGCACATTTTCCTCAGGTAATCTTCGCCGTCGCGGTCGATGGTCAGACAAAACGGGCGAATGCCGCGCCGTTTTGCTTCGAGCAACGCCTGGCGCGTGTCCTGCACAGCGTACTCTTGATCATCCGCGTCGCGGCCATAATCGCGATCGTAGGGCCGCCCGTCGCTCAACAAGAATAGCAACCGGCTGCCCGCCTCGGCCATTTCCAACTTCCGGGTGGCATGACGAATCGCCGCGCCCATGCGCGTTGCATGAGAGGGTTCGATGCGGTCGATGCGGCGCGCGATGCGCTGGCTCAACCGTTCCTGAAAATCTTTGATAACCGAAATTTCGACATCGGCCCGCCCGCTGCCCGAGAATGCGTACAGCGCATAGCTGTCGCCGATTTTTTCCAGAGCCTGGCAGAGAATGATCGCGGCCTGCTTCTCGATCTCGATCGTACGCCGGCGCAGCGGTTTGCCGCGCGCGTCGACGCCCGCGGCGACCATTTTCAAATACTCGCTGTAAGCCTGCGCGCTCGCACCCGTAGGACGGTGGGCCTTCGCCGCGTCGAGCTGCACCACTTCGTTGGTCGTTGCGCTCATGTCGAGGAGTAGCGCCACCGCGACGTCGCGTTGGGTGCGCTCGCGCCGCCAATAAATTTTTTCCGCCGGCGCGTCGCCGGCGCGCCGATCGATGAACCGCTCGATCACGCCGTCCAGGTGCAGATCCTCACCGTCGTAGCGCCGCGTCACCTTGCGAAAGAGCTCCGGCAAAAAATGTTCGAAGCGGCTCGTAACTTGAGCGACTAGAGGCCGATGCTCGGCAAGTGTGTCCGTGTAGAAGTCCGACGTGCCTTCATCCATTACGCGTTCACGCACTCGACACCATCGGCCGCGGTAACGGCCGGCGCGAAAATCCCATTCCGAATACAGATAGCTAAACGGCTCGCCAGGCGTGAGCGGACCATCCGATTCCGGTGCAAGTTGAAGACTTTCGTCGGGGTCGCTTCGCGTCGATTGGTCAATGTCGAATTGACGAAACTTTTCAGGATCGGCGTTCAAGCGAAACTCGACTTCTTGGGGCGGGGTGAAAGGTAAATTGTCATCTCCGATCCATGGTTCCGCTAGCTCGTTGGGAGCCTCATCGGTTTTTTTCGCCGCGTGACCTTCGCGATGGTCGTGATCGCAATCGTCCATTGGAACATTCGGCAGTCGAGCGGCAATCTCATAGAGGCGCAACGCTGCTTCCGCGGAATCTTCAACGGTTGCTGCGGGCTGTTTCACTTTGACAAGAACGGCCAATCCAGAATTGATATCCGACTTGAGCGCTTCAGGCACGCGTTCCAGCGGGTCGGCGCCCAAACCCGCCTGCACGAGCGCCTCCAGGAACGCTTCTCGCAGCGGTATTAATTCAAACCGCGGTCTCAACGCGAGAACGACCCGCGTTAGGCGCGCATAAAGCGGCCGGATTCCCGAATACGCCCTAAGCATGCGCGCATCGACGCGCGCGTCTTCCACTAGGTCGAATATCAAGCCGCCGAGTTGATGGTCAGGAAACAACTCAAGGAACCGTTGCCACTCACTTGTTGATTCTTTCAACGCGCGATTTTGTGAGAGCCGCGGCCGCCAGTCGGCAAAACAGTTCGACCGCCGATCGAACCGGAAAGCGAAAGTGCCGAACTCAAGATGACCCGCTTGATGCGTCAGGATGACTTTATACCAGTCAAAGTTTTCTTTTTCCGTGGGAAAGCGATCGATCTTCGCGGGCAACCTGATCAACAGTGCTTTGCCGTCGTCCGTGGGCGTCATCCAGCCGGTGCCGCGCACGCTGCTCGTGCCGCTGGGAACTAGGTGTATTTCCCTTCCACTCAACGCCTTGGCGTAGAGCCGCAGGATTTCACCGGCTTTGTCGAGTTCGGCAGGGATAGGATCGGTAGACATCTTCAGTTACCTATTTTGACGAGTGTATCTGTTTCCATCATACCGTCGCAGACTGGCTGATATCGAAGTCCT
>JBEVIO010000342.1:0-7523 GCA_040510635.1 Binatia bacterium
AAGAGACCCCGCGTGTGTTTCTTGTCGACGATGTGCATTTGCAAGGTAAAAACGTGACCCACTTTATAGACCAATCGGCCGTCCGGGTCGAAGAGGTAACGATCCTCGGCGCTCTGCACCCGGTCGAAACCAATTTGCGGCTCGTGGCGCGGATTGGCGCCGAGCATGCCCTGGAGAAAACCGCCGTAGAATTCATAATTCGTGTCGCGGATAAATTGCATTGCTTGAATGGAATCTTCGCTGCTCTTGCCGGCGTAGAGTGTGGTCACGAGGCGCCGGTAGCCTGCCAGTGCGATCTCGAACATCTCCTTGTACGCCGCCGTGGGTTCGCCCGTTACCACCGGACGGCCGCACTGGGCTTCGTAGCCGTTGTAAAAAATTCCCAGCTCGTTATTGATGATGTCGCGCTCGCCAATCACTCTCTCTACGGGCCGCGGCCGCTGGTCGTTGATGTCGGGATCGAGCATGGAGCACGAACCGAGTTGGATCATGCCCATCTCGCCACCCGCCTTCAACACTGCGTCATAGACAATACCGAAGACTTCTCCTTCCGTCATGCCTGGCCGCACCCGCTGCTGCATGCTGCGCAGCCCGATCTCGCCGAGCTCGGCGGAGCGCTCGAGAGCCTGGATTTCTTCAGCGCTTTTTAAAAGGCGCATGGCGATAAATTCTTTGGTTACGAAGACAAATTCCGCCTCTGGCAGATTGCTCGCAAAGAAGTCCCAGTGATTCTTTGGAATTGAAGTATAGGGATCGTATTCGACGATCCCGACGCGGCTTTTATCGTAGCCACGCTCTTTTATTTCGTTGACGATAGCGCCGATGACGCTCGGTTTCCCGACGATCACGTTCCGCACAGCGGTGCGCGCCAGCATTGCGCCCGCCAGCGAATGGCCGGGGCGCGTGACCACGGCTGGGCCGCCTTCTCTCGGGAAAAAGCAGTAGTTGGCCATCTCCGCTTTGCCCATCATGTTCGTGACGTAACGAAAGTTGAACCACAGACGCCCGTAAGCGGCCGAACCGCCGATGATCAGCAGGCAGTCCAAGCTCAACTCGTGCATCATCCTGCGAATATTATTGTAGCGCCGCTCGTACTCGGCTTTGGAGAAACGCGGGTACGGAAAGCGCTCTTGCAGGCGTGCCAATTCTTCTTCGCTGAGGATCATGGCTTTTTCCTGTCCTATAATGGTCGGCTACTGATTATGGTAAACGAAGCAGAGCTTCACTCCGTGCCGCATAACGTTGTTGCCTTTTGGCAGCGTCCAGAAGGAACTCCATGAGAAATTTTTCGGAAAAGCAAAGAAAGATTTCTCCCGGCCATGAGGTTGCACTTTGAACCTGGCGGTTGAAGAAACACTTAGTTGACGTGGTACAAGCGCGCGCAATTATCCCACAGTATTTTGCGCTGAGTTGCTTCGCTCAACCCTTCGATCTCCAAGAACTCATCGACAGCGTGCGGGAAATGCGCGTCGATATGCGGATAATCGGTCGACACCACCAGATTATCGTCGCCAAGACGCTGGACCACATCAGTCACGAGGTATTCGTCCGGATCCAGCGAAATAAAGCACTGCCGAAGAAAATACTCGCTCGGTGGGCGGGACAACGGCACGTCCGCTAAGGGACCGTGCAGCTTGGCACGCTCATCGAGGCGATAGAGTAGCCAGGGCAGCCATGCGCAGTTCCCTTCCAAAAATGCCACGCGCAGCTTGGGAAATTTCTCTAAGACGCCGCCGGCGCAAAAGCTCGAAACGGCTTGAATCAACTCCACCGGATTGCGTAAAGCGAGCGCGACGATGTTGGCATTAGGATGCCCGAAGAACTTATTTGCAACTTGCTCCTGTTTCGGCCGCGCCGGCGGATGAAAACACAGCGCGACCCCAAGCTTCTCGATCTCCGCCCAGAGGGGATCGAAGTAACGATCGTGAATGCGTCTGCCGTTGATCGGTTCAGGGCAAAGCGACAGGCCGGTCACTTTTAGATCCCCTACCGCGCGTCGAACTTCTTCTACGGCCAAGTCCACATCGTGCAACGTGATCAACGCAGACGCCCGTAGTCGTTGCGGATTCTCTTTACAGAAATCGGTGATCCAGTCATTCCAAGCTTTGCAGAGGTCGTTGGCATAATTCGGTTCTAGTGTTTCGTCGCAGTGCAGCGGCGATGTGCGAAACAGTACCGCCACATCCAGGCCTTCCCGGTCCATCGCTTCGATCTGGGATACCGCGTCGTAATCCCGCGCCACGGCAAAGTCGTAACGATCGGCGACTTGTTTTTGTCCGTGATCGATCACCGCAGAGATTCCGCGCAGCGTCTCCTTTCCGGCACCGATGGAAAACTCAACCCGCCCATGCTTGCCATTCCGCTGCCCACGCGGTATCCGCTCGCCCCATTGCGGGTTCATGTATTTCTCATAGAGAAACGCCGGATCGTAGACGTGCATGTCGCTATCGAAGGCTTTTAACCCGTTCTTCATGTTTGGCTCTCCGTCTTATGACCGCTCGCCGTCGTATTTCGTTCCCGTTACTTCTTTGGCAGCAACAGCTCAGCCAATTTATCCATAACCGGTGCCGGTATTTTCTTGAACCCCGCGATCGTCGCTGCCAGATCTTCGCCTGTCATCGGATCGACCTCTTGTTGGGCCGCTTTGGCGTCCGCCAAGAAAGCGGAGTCCCGCAGCGTCGCTTGCAAGGCTGCTCGTAACATCTGCACTTTATCTTTTGGCGTCCCTGGAGGCGCTGAATAGGCCAACGTAATGGCGTTTAGATCATGAATCCCGACTTCGATCAGCCGCTTCGCTTCTTCGGTTTTCGCGTAATTAATAGCCAATGGAACATGCGTAAGCTCAGGAATCGATTTCCGGTTGGTTTGCACAATAATAGCCACGTCGCCGGCTTCATATTGTCTGCGCCAGCTGCTTTTCAAACCCTGCCAACTCGTGCACTGGCCGGCTAACTCGCCCGCTTCGGCCGCCATAGTGATCTCAGCGGTCCCTTTGTAGCCTTGAACCAATTGGATGGGCAGTCCTAATGCTGCTTTGAGAATGGAAGAAATATCGTCGGGTCGCGTGCCCGGCACTTGACCTCCCATCTTTACCGGGGTTTTTGCCGCATACCACTTTTCCATGCTGGTAATTCCACTGGCTTTGGTAAAGGCGCAAAGAAAAGTTTGTTGCACCGGCACCCCGATCCACTCGAATTTCATTGGATCGAAGTCCATTCCAGTGCCGCCCAAAAATTTTTGCAGCGTCAAGCTGCCGACCCATACGCCAATGGTTAAGCCATCGGGCTTGCTGCGGTTGTAAAGGTGGTTCGCCGCGATCAAAGTCCCGGCACCGGTCATGTTCTGAACGACCACGATCGGGTTGCCGGACAGATGACGTCCCATATGGCGCGCAACGATCCGCGTCATCGTGTCGAAACCTCCACCTGGAGGTGCTCCGACGAGAAAGGTTAGCGTCTTACCCTTGTAGAAGGATTCCTGCGCCGAAACCGGCGCCGAGAGAAATAATGACAGCGCGCCAAGCACCAGGCAGGATCTGAGTTGTCCCATGAGATCACCCGATAGATGAGTCACAGGTAGAACACAGCACGGAATGCACCGTCAAGCGACCGCCGCCATAATGTTCGCATCTTCCGGCAGGCCAACACTGCACTAGTCCGCAGCATCAATCCTATTTACTTGTTCCTCCCCCGCTCTTTCTGCGCTTCGCGCAGCAAACTCATGTCGGCAACTTCTAAATTGGACACCGCGCGATCGATTTTCATCGCTTCCCGTCCCTGATCGATCACGAGCTTCAAACCAGCGCTCATGGATCTGCTCCACTTCACACTTGAGACCGAGAGCGTATATTTCCGTCGATGCCGCCAGCGTGCCTACCGTCACCGGCATGGTGTATCGTCTCCCCTTTACGTCGATCACGTTCTCGAATTGAAACGCCTCGCGCTGTTTCTCTTCCAGGCCACGAAACTGCAAACGCACCAGCGGCATGAGCTGCGTGTCTTTGTTGATTTGTTTTTTGATCCGAAAAAGCTTGTCCCGCTCTTCGAGCACTTTTAAATGCTCGCGCACGTCTTTGTAGTAACCGGCCATGACGATCTCCTTTTGAATCGAACGGGATATTAGCCTAAAGACTAGAAGTGAACAGAATCAGCCTGTCATCCGAAGTTATAAATGCAATGACAGCGGAAGCAACGAGCTGTTTTACAATTGCGATAGCTCACTCTGTCATTTCGACCAAAGGGAGAAATCCTTCCGAGCTATCTCGGAAAGATTCCTCACATTCGTTCGGAATGACAGACGCTGCCAAGAATAAGACAACCCCATAAAAAAGATTGCAACACGACCGCTAATGGGTTCCGAACGGCTCGAACTCTTCCATCAACTACAGATCCAGCGTATTTGGCGCGAACAATTCTTCCAGCGGCATTTTCCGATCCACCAGCCCCTGCTCGTAGAGGTATGTCGCCAGCGTCTCGACAACGTGGCGATTTTTTTCCAAACCGTACGGCCACGGATCGTCGCCGAGAATCTTCTGCTGCTCTTCCACCGGCCCGCGAAACCAGGCGAGGCTGATCTTATACGGCGACAGATCTTTCAACCGTGCGTAAGCGTCTTCCTTCGCCCGTTGGAATGCTTTAAACAGGCTGCGCGCGATCCAGGGGTGCTCTTCCCACACGTCTTGTCGCAGCGCGACGGAATGCATGATCGGGAAAATGCCGGTTCTTTTGAAATACTCCGCTTCGACCTTAGGCGAGTCCTCGAACAAACGCCGGATATGCGCCGGTGGATCGAACAACGACGGGAACAAACTGGGAACCATGATGGCGTCCAACTCGCCGTCGAAAAACATCTGGTCCGGTTTTCGACCGGGAGCGATGCGCTTGACTTGATAGCGTTTCGGCAGCTCTATCGCTGTCCGCGGATGCGGCGTCCAGAGGTGCCACTCGATGTCATCGAGATTGACACCGTAATCGTGTTGCAGCATGCCGCGCATCCACACAGTCGCCGTTTGTTGAAACTCTCCCAAGCCGACCCGCTTGCCCATTAGATCTTTCGGCTCGCGAATGCCGCTTTTCGTGTTGATGAAAATGTACGAATGGCGAAACGCCCGCGCCGGAAAGACGGGAATCGCCGTCAGCGGTTGTCCCATCGTCCTTGCCGTGATGTACGACGACAACGAAATCTCCGAAGCGTCGAAGTCGTAATAATTCAGCATGCGCGTCCAGATTTCGAGGTGCGGCAGCACCAGCCAGTTGAGGTCTATCCCCTCAGGCTTGATGGAGCCATCGATCAACGGATGCGTCCGATCATAGTCGCCGCAGGCGATGGTGAGTTGAAGTACCATGTTTGCTCCTTACGATTCGCTCACCACGAAGCACACGAAGGACACGAAGATTTCGGGCAGTGATATTTATGTTTTCCCAACTTCGTGATCTTCGTGGCCTTCGTGGTGAAAGCTTCCTTACGACAATTTATCAGACCACTTCGTTAGAATTCTGTCGCGCAGCTCTTTGCTCGAACGCGATACCTGCGGAAACACGTCCTTCCACTCGTAAGGCCGAGTCGCGTCGATGATCGCGCGCGAGTTGAAACCCTTTTTGTCTTTGTGAATGATCGGATCCAACGGGCCGCTCCAGCAGCGGCGCAGTATTTCGATATCCACCGACGGATCGGAGCGCGTGCACACAGCCCATAAAACTTCGTTCAGATTAGTCGGATCGATGTCATCGTCCACGACTACGGTGTAGCGACCCAAATAAGCGGCCGCGTGACATTCGGTCGCGATCAACCCAGCCTGCCGCGCATGGCCCGGATAACGCTGCTTGATCGAAACGACCAGAAACAAATACGCCGCGCCCGCCGCCTCGTGGTACCACACGCCGCGCACGTCCGGCACGCCGGCGCCTTCCAAATCGTCCCACACCAGCGCGGCTTTGAGCGGCGCGCGCCATTTGCGCGTGTAGCCCAGCAGAATCGGATCGTTCCTATGCATCACGTTGTGAATTTTGACAATCGGTTCCGGCCGCGACGAACTGCCGTAATATCCTGTCCATTCGCCGAACGGCCCTTCGATTTTTTCAGGTCCCGGCACGCATTCGCCTTCCAGAACAATTTCCGCCGTGGCGGGAATCGGCAGGCCGGTGAATTCACCGCGAATGACGTCCACTGGCTCGCCCTGAATGCCGCCGATGAAATCGTACTCGCAAACTCCGTACGGCAGTTCGAGCGCGCCGGCGAGAAAGATCAAAGGATCATGTCCCACCGAGATCGCAACTTTGAACGGCTCGCCGCGCGCGAAGGCTTTGTCGCGATGGATGCGGCCATGCCGTCCCGGGGCAATATAGAACCCCACCGTGTTCTCGTCATGAATCATCACCCGAGCCGTGCCCAGGTTGGTCCAGCCCTCTTCCGGATCGTGGGTAATATTGACGCTGCCGGTGCCGATATACCGGCCGCCGTCGAGCTCGAACCAGCGCGGCGTAGGGAACGACAGAATGTTCACATCTTTGCCGCGTTGAATATTTTCCAGCACCGGCCCGTCGCGCACCACACGCGGCGGAATATGCTTCAACTCCTTCGACCGGCGACGCCATTCGGAGACGAATTCCATGGAGCTTAGATTCTGCGGCATGCCGAGACTGAGCCCGAGCCGCTTCGTCGAACCCAACGAATTGACCAGAACGCGATAACCCTTCGGATAGCCTTTGACGGAATCAAACAAGACCGCAGGCGAACTACCGCGTTCGTTGACGATATCGGCGACACCGCCGATCTCCAAATCCCAATCCGCCCCTTCGATGGTTCTGATCTCGCCCAATGCATCGGCTTGCTTGAGCCAACTTCTCATGCCGTCTGGTTGTTTCATGATTCACCACAACTCCGTTTCCAGCGGTTTCAATCGCTCCAAAGGTTCCAATGGCTATTTGAATTCTTCACCAAACACCTGGAACCCTTGAACGATTGGACCTTCTTGAGCGGTTATTTTAATTCTTTTTGCACTTCCCGTAGCAGCCGCAGATCCATCACTTTCGACAGTGGCGTTTCCTCCTTGAGCGCCATGCGCTCGGTTTCTCGCTTCAGCGCGTCGCGAATGCCTTTTTCATCCATGCCGCCGTCCTTCGAAAAAGCCGGCAACATGGATTTGTAAAGCTCGGTGGCTGCGGCGGAATCGACGCTCCACTCTTTACTGATAAATTGAATGGAATCGGCCGGCCTCTGCTGGATAAAGCGTAGACTCTTGATCGTGGCCGCCAACATCCTTCGCACGAGCTCGGGCCGTTCTCGAATCATTCGATCGGCCGTTCCGAGGCCCGAGAGCGACTGCTCGACGTAATCACCGAAATAAGCCAAGGTTCGATAACCCATCTGCGTCGCCATTGCGTTGAACGGGGGCGACAACACTCCCGCATCAACGGTTCCCGCTTTCATCGCGGTGAGAATATTCGCGGTCGTGCCGGTACCGATAAACGCCACCTCTCGATCCGGCGTCAGACCGTTCTTAGTTACTAAGAAACGAGCGAGTG
>JBEVIO010000343.1:0-3950 GCA_040510635.1 Binatia bacterium
AACGATACCGTGGCGGAAGATATCCTGGGTGACGATCGTTTTATCGGCTGCGCCTGGATTTACTTGCCCGATATTCAGGAATCGATTAAAGAGCTGCGCCGCGCGGTCAAGGAACTCGGTTTCCAAGCGGTCAAATTCAATGGCGGCTGGGGCGACGGCGACCTCGACAACGAAGTGCTGTTTCCGCTCTACGAAGAAATCGCCGATCTCAATATTCCGATCTTGCTGCATCCGGCGGCGCGTGTCTTCGAATTGCAGCATAGCCATCCTTGGCTGGTCGGCAGCGAACGTTTTCAGGGATACCAACATTTTCCCACCGCGCTCGGCTTTTCCTTGACCTACATGGTGAGCGCGGCGCGCTTGATCTTCGGCGGTGTGCTCGACCGCTTTCCGACTTTGAAGTTCGGTTTCTTCGAGGGCGGCATCGGCTGGGTGCCGTGGTTGATGCACACGCTCGACGCGCACATGCCGAATGAAGCGACAGTGTCGATTGCCGTGCAGCAATTTTTTGAAGGTAAAAAAGGGATCAAGAAATCACCGAGCGAATATTTCGATCAATTCTATATCGCGGCGGTCGCGTGGGAATCTTACCTCACCGATACGATTAACGGCTGGCCCAATCACAACATCATCATAGGCAGTGACTTCGACCACGGCGACGCGGTTGCCACTTGGCCGAGAACCGTAGACGTGATCAAGCAAATGAAGAATCTTGGCGAGACGGATAAAGAAAAAGTTCTCGGCGGCAACGCGATGAAAATGTTTGGACTGAATGGAAACGGCGCCGGCAAACACTAAAGGAGGGGCGGCCCAGGGAATGACGTCCACTGAAACAGATCGCGCGGAGGTAAGTAGTGAAGATCGAGAGCATTGATCACGTCGTGTTGACGGTCAAAGATGTTGAAAAGACCTGTGAATTCTATTCGAAGGTGATGGGCATGGAGGTCGTCGCCTTTGGTGAAGGCAGAAAAGCTCTGAGCTTTGGAACACAGAAGATCAACCTGCAAAAACTAGGACGCGAGAGCACTCTAATCGCCGACAAGCCCACCTCCGGATCTGGTGACGTTTGCTTTGTCACCTCCACGTCCATCAACGATGTTGTCGCGCAGTTGAATGCTTGCGGCGTAAAGCTGATCGGCGGTCCCGTGGAAAGAAGTGGGGCGAGAGGGTTGATGATGTCGGTATATTTCCGTGATCCTGACATGAATCTGATCGAAGTCTCTCACTACGCGGCGCCCTGAGCCGCGCCAGCAAGAATTAGAGTGATTGCATACGGGCCGGCTCGCGACGTTTTTAGATTTAGCTGGTAACGCTTACGTCAGTTACGTTAAGTCGCGGCGCTTTGGCGGAAGGGGGCAATCATGATCACAGCGCGCGCATACTCGGTGCGGTCCATTGCGTTCTCTGTGTTCTTGGTTGTATCGCTGCTGGCGCACCGCGCGCTCGGCTGTGACCCGCCGTCGACGATTAAAGATGCCACGCCGGAAGAGATCCGCACCTTCTTCAAGGACAAGAAAATGAAAGTTCTTACCTTCCTCGGCTACTCCGGCGCCGAGTACGAGAACAGGTCGGCGATGCTTGAGCAAGCCGCGCGGATTCTCGATACGTTTGACCCCAAGACCACGATCGTGAACATTGGCGCGACCACCGAAGGCATTGGCGCCGTTTACGAGACAGCGAAGCGGAAAAAGTTCGTGACGGCAGGTATCGTCTCGACCCAAGCAAAAGAAAACAACGTCAAACTATCTCCCTGCGTCGACATCGTCTTCTACGTCAAGGATTCGACTTGGGGTGGATTTATGCCCGGCACCGAGAAACTATCCTCGACTTCAACAGCCATGGTCCAAAGCAGCGATGTAATCGTGGCAATCGGCGGTGGCGAAGTAGCAAGAGACGAGCTGATTGCGGCCAAACGATCAGGTAAGAAAACTCGGTTTATCCCTGCCGACATGAATCACCGGATAGCCCAAGAAAGGGCGCAGAAAAAAGGACAACCGGCGCCAACCGATTTTCGTGGAGCTGCGGGGGCTGCGTTCTAGACAACCCGGTCGTTTAGCACCCCTGCAGTTGGCTCACCTGTTCCAAGTATGCCTGCATGATCACCAAGTGGAGCCGCGGTCGATATGCCACAATCATCAATAGAGTTCATGCGGCCGAGTTCGCTTGACCGAATCGTCAACCGCGTATTCGGGTTTCTGGTCAAGATCGGTTTTGGGCTGGCGCATAACTTTCTCCTGGAGGTTCAAGGTCGGAAGAGTGGACGCATCTATGCGACTCCAGTCAATGTGCTCACTCATGAGAATAAGAGATATCTCGTGGCGCCGCGCGGTGACACCCAGTGGGTTAGAAATGTCGTTGTCAGCCAAAAGGCGACTTTGGTGAGGGGAGCCAAGAAAGAAAACGTTCGCATGCGTGCGATCGCGGACGACGCCAAGCCGGAAATCTTAAAAGCCTACGTCGATCGGTACAGACTCACGGTTCAACGATATTTTCCCATTCCCGCAGGATCACCCTTAAAAGACTTCGAGCCTTTGGTCGGGCGCTATCCTGTCTTTGAGATAAGTTCAAGCGAGTGACCAGTCGTCCTGTGAAACCCGTTCGACGGTTTATCTCCCCGCCAGGGCATGCCATACTCACGGCGATTTTCGACGGAATGGAGATCCGATTGTGCCCCCGCATATTCTTCGTATCGACTGCCCCGATGAACCCGGTTTAGTGCACAAGATCACCGGGGTGCTCTACAACGCCGGCTATAATATTCTGAACAATCAGGAATTTGTCGATCTCGACGCCAAACATTTCTTTATGCGCACGGCGTTTGAAGGACCGACGGCGCCGGATCGGGTAGTTTCTTATCTCGAGCAAATTTTGTCGAAAGATGCGGTCGTGAAACTTATGGCGACCGAGCGCCAACCCATTGTCATCATGGCGACCAGTGAGACTCATTGCTCGGCGATTTGCTGATCCGGCATTATTCCGGCGAGTTGCCCGCGGTAATTCGCGCGGTGGTCAGCAATCATGAAAAACTCAAGCCGTTGGTCGAACAATTCGGTATCCCGTTTCACTACGTCAGCCATCAGAATCTCGAACGGACAGCGCATGAAAATTTGGTTGCGGATGTCCTGGCCGTCTACGCGCCGGAATACATCGTGCTCGCGAAATACATGCGCATCCTCTCGCCGAAATTCGTCGCGCGCTATCCCCATCGCATGATCAACATTCACCACTCCTTTTTACCGGCCTTATCGGCGCCAAGCCGTACCATCAAGCACACGAGCGGGGTGTAAAGATCATCGGCGCGACCGCGCATATCGTGACCGACGATCTCGACACCGGGCCGATTATCGCCCAAGGGGTCATTCCGGTAAATCATACTCACACCGCAGCAGCGATGGTGCAGGCAGGTCGCGATGTCGAGAAAATCGTGCTGGCAAAGGCGGTCAAGCTCGTGCTCGAAGAGCGGGTCTTCCTGCACGGCAATCGGACGATCATTTTCGAATAGCCATTCTTCATGCGCAAGGTCGCCTGGTCGGCTTTCACCTCAGTTTTCGTCTTGGCCGTTGCGAACGCGTACGCCCTCGATTCACTCTACAGTCGCAAGCTCTCCTGCTCGCGCTTTTCAGCGCCGCGAGAGCGCCAACTATGCGAAGCCCTGGAGCGGGAGATGGAATAGACATGGACCGGACATGCGATTATCGCACCGAGTTTTCGCGTAACCTTCGCCACCGTCAAAAAGTTTATTGCGTTCTTTCCGTAACCGCGCAAGATACGCCTTCACTGGTCAGGATGGTCGTGCAGACCGAGCGGAAAACGGATGGAGCGATGGCGGACATACAGCTTCAAAACGGCAGCCGATTTCTCCTTTATGCGCTCGGCAAACAAGCCTTGAGCGGATTTCCAGAGCAGCAAAATAATTGGGACAAACTAGAGCGGCAGATCGCAAAAAATCT
>JBEVIO010000344.1:0-3424 GCA_040510635.1 Binatia bacterium
TGATAAAAGCGATCGCCCTTGGTGATGGTCAACTTTTTTGCGTGCAGCATCGCCGCCATTTTTTCGCTGTCGCCGGACTCAACCAGGAAAGGCTCGTCATAGCGGCGCTCCAACGCGCGCGCCGCTTGATCCAACGAAAGGCCGGTCAGTGTGGCGATCTCGTCGACCGCCATTTGTCCAAAAGTTCGCAAGACCACACCGCATGCGCCTGCCGCATCCGCCAGCGCGTGGCGCAAGCGATCAACATCACTCCCTAACTCAAGCACCTCGAAAGGACCGTCGGTCTTTAGGCCGAGCAAAGTCACTTGGAGATAGTCGCGCGGCATGTAGATCGCCCCGCCATTTTCACAAATGAAGGGGTCATCGAGCTCCAGCTCGCGCCACAGTAGAATTATTTCGGCGCTCGTTTTGGTCGAGCATAGAACGATCGGAATCCGCTTGGCCTGGAGTCGGCGCACGGCGGGCAGGCTCAATTCATAGCTGTACGTTCGTTGGTCGATGAGCGTACCGTCCACATCGGTGATGATGATCAGCCGGCTTGATCTCGATAGCTTCAGCATTTCCCGTCACGGCACGCGGCGCGTTTGGCCCGGTACTCGGGTATCGTGAGCATCGGCGGACGCTCCCGATCCTGGATCGGCTTGAGCTCCAGCGCGTAACTCTTTTCTTGGGGCTTGATCAGTTTCATCGAACGATTGACTTCGTCCATTATTTGAATTCGGTTTTTTTCTTGCAGCCGTTGCATCACTACTTGAATGATCGCAAAGGACATTTGGCTAAGCGACGCGAGAGACTGGTTTCGATGGACGCGTTCTTCGAGGTCCACCTGAGCGATCGCGTTCAGGCCAATTTCATTGAACAGATCGATGAGCAACCCGGTCTCTACGCCGTAGCCGGTGAAGAACGGCATCCGTTCGAGCGCTGTTCGGCGACCGGCGTACTCTCCGGCGAGAGGTTGAATCATTCCCGATAGCTCCGGATAAAAAAGATTGAATAGCGGCCGGACCGTCAGCTCGGTCACCCGCCCGCCGCCTTCGGACACCAGCTTGCCTTCCGCCTTGATCGGACGGCGATAAAAACCTTTGACGTACTGAATCTCAGGCTCGCGCAACAAGGGACCCAGCAAGCCGTAAACGAAACCGGGATAAAAATTGCGAATGTCGGTGTCGACCCAGGCGATGATATCTCCCTTGAGGACGAAAAGACTCTTCCACAAAGCCTCGCCTTTGCCGCGAAAAGTGCCGTGCTGCGGCAAGATGCACTCGTGCAGGTGGACCGCGATGCCGATATCCTCCGCGATCTTAACCGTGTCGTCGCTTGAGCCCGAATCAATCAGCACGATTTCATCCAGCAGCGGGTATTCGTCGAAGAGCTTGTGCTTGATGGTGCGCGCAATGTTGCCGATAGTTTCTGCTTCGTTGAGGGCCGGCAATCCGAGGCTGATGGTGAGGTTTTGTTTGTTTTTCAGGTCGACGAGCTTCGCCAGGTCGCCGAACTCCTGGCGATGAAAAGTATTCTCCGCAAACCATTGGTCCACCCGTTCCGAAAGCGCCTTCGGTTGGACCAAACGGCGCTGTTTGTCCCATGTCTCAAAGGGTTGCGGCGTCTTTACCACCAGCAACGGCTTATCGGTGGAACGCGCGAATTGTTCGACGATCGGACCAAGAATAAAGGAGTGCGGTTCAGCACCGGCAGTCGCTCCGATAATCACGAGATCATGTCTTTGCGCCTCTTGCAGGATGATTTCCTGAGGATTGCCCTCGACCGTCACCAGCCGTTTCACATTCGGCTTGAAACGCAACCCACCGATGAAGTCTCCGTAGAGCGCCTCGCTGAATTCCGGTGATGCAAGATGCTGTACGCAGTGCAGCACGGTAATTTCACCGGCGAGGGAAAGCGCGAGCTGTTCCGCGATCTGCAGGGCAAATTCCGCGTAGGGCCCGCCGCGCACGGCGAGCAGGATTTTTTTGCAATTCGCCAACTCCCCGACGCGGGCAACCAGCAAATTACAAGGAGGACTTTCGACCAAGCGGTCGATGGTGCGGCCAAACAGGGCGGCATCGGAGCTCGCGCTGCCTTTCCAGGGCAAGATCAATAAGTCGGCATTTTCCGCGGCGACGCTCTCACTAATGCCCTCGGAAAGATGATGGGAAACTCGCACGAGAGTTTTCAATTCGACTCGAGGGTCAGGGAGGATGGCGTGGGTTTCGTCGAGTGTCGCACGCGAGTCGACGGCCTCCGCCGCGCCTTCGCTCAGCGACGTCGCCTCAGGCACGCGAATGACTTTCAACGCCACGAGCTTGCCGTGCGCCGGCAAAAGCCGGACTGCCAGCTCTATGTTGCCGCGGGTCTCAGAAGGGACCACCACAGGCAGAAGAATTTTCTCGCACTGCATAAGGATAAGATCTCTGAGTCGATTTCGCTCATATCAACTGCCGATCACCTTTTGCAACAAGCTTTTCGGCTTGGGACCGCTGTCGTCGGTCTCCCAGCGATTGAGCAGATAGGATTTCTCTTGCTCGAAAACTTCCGCCTGCCGTTCGACGACCTGTTCGGACTCCGCTGTGGTCATCTGGGCGGTTTCATTTATAAAGGCAGCGACCCGGGCCTCGTAAAGGGGGCTCATCAGATCGACCAGCTTGGCGCGGTCCTTAGGCCAGTGATGAAAGATCGCGGCGATCTCGTAAAGAATGTGCGCCCAGAAAGTGGCGTCGAGCAAAAAATTCTTGCGCTCTGACGCGGCGAGCTTTTGCACCTCGCTAAAGGAAGACGGGCTCAGCAGATCTTTCCAGAGCGCGCCAAAATGTTGAAACGCCAACTTGAAATTCTGGATCAGCAACTCCTGGTTGACGTCGATGGGCTCGGGCTCGGGAAATTCCGTTGAACCGAAGCTTTCGATCGGCTCGCTCCCACGAACGTCCTTCCACACCAAAGCATGCTGTTCCATCAGCGTAAAAAGCGTCCAAACGACCTGGCGGAACATCGGGCCGAGAGCCACGCCGGGATCTTTCGGATCGTGGACTTTCACGCCGAGATTGGCTTGGCACACCCGGCAGCCGCTTGCGATGGCCTGGGTGGTCATCCAGATATCGATGCCGAAACGGGCGACATCCGTCATCCAAACGTTTTGTGTGAGATAGGTGCGGATGGTATTTTTCGACAGCCCGAAGTCGCCGCCGATGGGCTGGCGGATGCGTTTACCGTAAAGCGATCGCGTTAAATTGTACGCTACATTGTTGGTGATCGTACCATCCCATTTGTAGCGCGAATACATCGGCGCGACGTAATCGAAGTTTTTTTCCAGTACCGGCTCCAGGAGATAGCGAATCCAGTCCGGAGTTATGCTCCGCAAATCCGCGTCCACCACCACGCATGCGCTCGCGCTGAGCTTGTCCGCCGCTTCGAAGATCGCCCGCAGCGCGGT
>JBEVIO010000345.1:0-4231 GCA_040510635.1 Binatia bacterium
TGACCAGCCCGGGCGGCTCTTTACAATGAACCAAAGTTTCAAATTCCACGCTGGCCCCGCCGGTCAAATTTATCACGTTCTCGAACTTTATTTGCTGGGCTTTGAACTGTCCGTGCGGCAAGCGCACTGAAGAGATCTTAAGCGATTGCGCCCTTTTATTTTCGACAGTCCAGACGATGCTCCAGTCGTCCGTCGGCGAGTGCCGGTGTGCGCGCACCTGCCGCAAGGCAATCGCCGGCGCGATCGTTTCCGCTTCCACGGCCTACGGCTTGAGCCGACCTTCCGCGCGCAGCTCTTGCTGCGCCAATTTGAGAGTCTTGTCGTTCACGACGCGCTCCAAGGTAAACTTGCCGTCGACCAAGCCGTTGCGCTTATCTTCGTCGAGCATAAACTGCAGCCCCGGCACATTGACCGATAAATCGCTGCTCAGCGCGGGCGCATACAAGTCATAGGCCTGGTTGACGAGCTCGATTTCGCCTTGCAGCTTGGCTACAGGGCATCCAACTCGCCAAGTTCAATGATATTTTGCGGGATGCCCAGCGACTCGTTCATGTTGCTGATCACCGAGTAACCGGCTTTGATCAGCCGCACCGCGTCCTCCGTCGAAAATGGTGCCGCCGCAATGATGCCCTTCTCGATCGCCGCCGCGCGCAAAACCGTACCGCCGATGGCGCGCAGTACGACGTCTTTATCAGGATTTATATTGTTCTTTTTCAAAAACGCCTTAACCGCGAATTCCGAATAGGTGCCGGCGCCGGTAATGCCGATGGGCTTGCCTTTCAGTTCCTCGACGGTGCGCGTCTGTTTATTGCCGAGCAGGATGTAATTCGTGGTGCTGGAAATGCAGCCGATGATGGCCAAATCCAAACCGCGCGCCTTGCCGCGAAAAATCGCTTGTGCGCCACCGATGCTGGCAAAATCAACTTCGCCGGAAATCAAGGCCGCGATCGCCGCCGGCCCGCCACGAATTAGGATCGGTTCGATCTGCAGACCCTGCGACTTGAAGTAGCCCCGCGCCAACGCCGCGCGAAACGGCAGCTCGCTATTCCATGCGAGGCTGACAAAGACCATGCGAATGTTCTTTTTCTCCTGCGCCTGCGAAGGCGCAGCGGCGCAAAGCGCCAACATTATGGCTGCAATCAGAGGAGCAATCTTCGGAATTCTCATCACTCCATTACTCCAACCGTCCAATTTCTTACCGCGTCGCATACACCGTCGTCCGGCCGTTTTTGTCGAAGGTCAAAACCTGGTAGGGCTCGGGCTTGCCGCCTTCCATGCCCGGTGAACCGACGGGCATGCCGGGGACGGCGAGCCCGAGTACCTGCGGTTTTTCTTTTAAGAGTTTGTAGATCAGATCCGCCGGCACATGGCCTTCGATAATGTAGCCTTCGATGGTTGCGGTGTGGCAGGCGAAGAGTTTTTCCGGCACGCCGTGTTTGCGTTTGAGGTCCGTGAAGCCTTTGCCGAAGACGACCTTCTTTTCGACTTTGAAGCCGTTCTTTTCAAGATGGCTCATCCAGCCATCACAACAGTCTCAGGTCGGCGTCTTGTAGACGGTGATCATCGGGTCGGGAGTCTTCGATTGCGCATAACTCATAGCCGGCAACAGCGCCAGGCTCAAATAAATCAATGCGGCTGCAAGATTTTGCGATCGATTCACAACGAATGACCTCCGGGAACGGCGCTAATCTAACAAATGGATTCCCTTCAGGGAAGCACCTGTCGACCGACAACTGGATCGGCTTGACAGACGCGCCCCTTCATCTGCTAAGTAAAGACAATTCCAAAGCAACGAACGGAAAAATGATGCCTGAATCAAGCACGGGACGAAAGTTAAGGCTCGGTATCGTTGGTATTGGCGTGGGCGCGTCGGAAATCCTGCCAGCTATGGAGCAGATGCCGGAGTTTGAATTGGTCGCAGCGGCTGACATCAACCCGCGCGTGCTCGAAACATTCCGCCAGCGCTATGGCGCGAAGACCTACGACAGCGTCGACAAGCTCTGCGCCGATCCAGACGTCGAAGCGGTCTGGATCTCCACGCCCAACCGATTTCACGCGCCGCACTCAATCATCGCCGCCAATGTCGGCAAGCATGTCGTCGTCGAAAAGCCGATGGCGATTTCACTTCAAGAAGCGGAGCAGATGATCGACGCATCGATCAAGAACAAGGTTAAGCTTCTGTGCGGCCACACGCAGAGCTTCGGCCCGCACATTCGCACCATGCGCAAGATCATTCGCTCCGGCGAGCTTGGCCCGCTCTGCGCGCTGCACGTCTGGGCGTACACCGATTGGATGCTGCGGCCGCGCACGGCGGAAGAACTGGACGTCAACCAAGGCGGCGGCGTTCCCTATCGCCAGGGACCGCATCAAATCGATACGCTGCGCCTGCTCGGCGGCGGCTTGGTGCGCAGTGTGCGCGGTTCGACCGGACAATGGTTCAAAGGACGCCCGATCGCCGGTTACTATTCGGGATTCTTAGAATTCGAAGACGGTACTCCGGCGACGCTCATGCACAATGGCTACGGCTATTTTCTCGCGTCCGAACTTGTGCCGTGGGGCGGCCAGAACAGCCGCTACAGCGAAGCCGAGCGCGCCGCAATCCGACAATCTTTGTTAGACGGCACGCGTAACGAAAATGCCGACAAAGATGAGATGCGCATCGGCGGCGCGCACGAGCGCGAAGTCCGCGACCGCAGCAAAGCCAAGCCGTGGCTGCCCAACGATCTCGGCATCCTCGTCGCGACGTGCGAAAAAGGCGATATTCGTCAATCGCAATTCGGTCTGTTCGTCCACAGCGATGAAGGCACCAAAGATGTTCCGCTGATCGGCGGCGGCGGGCCGTCGCGTCGCGGCGAATTGATGGAGCTGTACAATGCCGTCGTGCTCGACAAACCGATCCGTCACACGGGACCTTGGGGGATGGCGACCTTGGAAGTTTGTCTGGCACTCATACAGTCGGCCAAGGAGCGCAAGGAAGTCTTCTTGCAGCATCAAGTGCCCGCGCCGGAAGAAGATTGAGTATTTGGAGTTGCTCTGTCATCTTCGACCATAGGGGAAGTCTTTCTAGATCGCTAGTGGGAAAACTAGGAAAGGATCTCCCGCTCTCCTCGAGACGACACGCGTTCTCAGATTCGTGAATTCAGAATTGCGCTAAATCAGAAAAGCCCAAAGGAGTCTCTTATGCATAATGGACAAAAAGTCGTTGATGTTCACGGTCACATGACCACCCCGGCGGGGTTTCGTCAGTTTCTCGCCGAGATCGTCTCGCAAAATACGCCGGGCAGAAAATTGGAAGTCACCGACGAGCAACTGGCGAACGCGCAACAGCGCCATCTCAAATTCATGGATGATCGCAATATCGACATCCAACTCATCGGTCCACGTCCCATCGCTATGTGGCACTGGATGCGGCCTTTTTTGCAGGAATTCTGGGCGAAGACGACAAACGATGTAATCGCACGCATCGTGAAGCTTCACCCCGACCGTTTTCGCGGCATGGCGCAGCTCCCGCAATCCAGAGACAAGGACACGCGCAACTGCCTAGCCGAGTTCGAGCGATGCATCAAGGAATTGGGCTTCGTCGGAGCGTATCTCAACCCTGATCCTGCCGGCGACAAGCAGACGCCGGGCGTGCACGAGGAGTACTGGTATCCGCTTTACGAGAAAGCGATCCAACTCGACGTGCCGCTGATGGTTCACCCGTCGATCAGCTACGACAAACGTCTGGAAATTATTCCGGCGAACTATCAGATGAACAATTATCTGGAAGAATTTGTCGCCATGCAGCTTTATTCGCACAGCAAAGTATTCCAAACGTTTCCGAAGCTCAAAATTGTCATTTGCCATTGCGGCGGCGGCTTGAATCGATTTATTCCAACCGATCACCACGTCGGCAAGGCGGGTCTCAACACCAATCTTTTTTATGACGCCTGCTGCTATGACGTTAATTATCTCGAAGCTGCAATCAAACAGCGCGGTGTCGACCAAATGCTTTTCGGCTCCGAATCCCCTGGCTCCGGTGGCGCCGTTCGTCCGGAAACGGGCAAGCCGTCGGACGATCTCATTCCCATTATCGACAGCCTGGGATTCCTGAGCGCCGAGGATAAGCTTAAAATCTTTCAAAAGAATCCGCTGAAAGTATTTACCAAAGTGAAACTATAAAGACGATAGGTCGAAACAGGATTGAGTTTGCGATCATCTATTTTCGATCTTCCATCCTCGACCATGCGGT
>JBEVIO010000346.1:0-4813 GCA_040510635.1 Binatia bacterium
GGGCTACCGGATTTATTTATCTGGGCGCACCCGCAAGCTGTCGCCCAGGATCCGGTGTTGCTGCAAAAAGCCACCTATCTCAATATTCCGGCTTTCATCATCCGCGCGGCGGTGTATTTCGCAGTGTGGTGCGCCCTCGGGTTTTTTCTAAGCCGCTGGTCGGCGGAACAGGACCGGAGCGCCGACCCCGCGCTCACCCAGCGGCTGCAAATTCTCAGCGGGCCGGGGCTGGTTCTGTATGGACTTACGGTAACGTTCTCCGCCATCGATTGGCTGATGTCGCTGGAACCGCACTGGTACTCGACAATCTTCGGCATGCTTTTCATGGTCAGCCACGGTCTGATCGGCCTGGCCTTCGTGATCGGCGTCGCTTATTTTCTGTCGCGGCGCGAGCCGCTGTCGCGCATCATCGCGCCTTGGGTGCTGCACGATTTGGGCAATCTGCTGTTGGCCTTTGTGATGTTGTGGGCCTACATGTCGTTCGTGCAGTTCCTCATCATTTGGGTGGAAAATCTCCAACACGAAATTCCCTGGTACCTGCATCGCATCAATGGCGGCTGGGGCGCGATCGCCGTCGCGTTGATCGTGCTTCAATTCGCATTGCCGTTCATCCTGCTGTTGTCGCGCGTCGTCAAACGCAAAGCCGGAACGCTTTGCGCCGTGGCCGGCGCGATCGCGCTGATGCACCTGGTCGAGCTTTTCTGGTTCGTCGCGCCGACGTTTCATCCCGATGGTTTCAGCCTGCACTGGACGACGCTCCTGGCGCCGGTCGGCATCGGTGGTCTGTGGTTCGCGGCATTTCTCGGCCAACTGAGGGATCGTCCGTTGTTGCCATTTCGCGACCCGCGCTTCATCGCCATCGTCGAGGAGCATGGTTTGGTGCCACATGGTTGAGCAAGATCTAACGGCCCGAAGCGCCGCGTCCGGCCACGAAGTCAGCGATATTAACCCAAAGCGAGTCGCCTTGGTCGGATTCGCTTTGGCGACGGTCATCGCCCTGGCGCTGCTCGTCACCTATGGCTTGTTTCGCTATTTTTACCGCGGCGAAACACGAACGCGGCCTTTGCCGAGTCCGTTGTCCTATACTCGTGAGCCGACGCCAGAGCCCCGTTTATCGATCGAGCCAGGCAAAGATCTGAAAACTCTCAGAAGCGAAGAAGACGCGCTGCTTAAATCTTACGGCTGGATCGACCGCGAGAAGGGCATCGTCCGTATCCCAATCGATCGCGCCATCGAGCTCTTAGCCGAACGGGGACTGCCCACGCGCTCGGCGAAAAACGAGGCAGGGTCCACGGTAAATCAGCAAAGTCGAAAAGAGGGAAGAAAACGCTAGCGCAAATCATCCGTGATCGAGTCAAGGCGCGCACGCTGGCGCGTGCCCGCATCAGTGGCACACGGCTGGCGGCGTTAACTTGCGCTCCGCTGCGAACCCTTGGGCTCGTTCTCGTGTCCCTATTGGCGCTCGTCAGCACGGCGCGCGCGCATGACAACACGCGTCCGGCGGCGCTGCGCGAAGTTGCCTTCGATCAGAAATTGGCCGAACAAGTGCCGCTCCATCTGGCCTTCCGCGATGAACGCGGCAATGAGGTGCGGCTTGGTGATTACTTTGGTCGCAAACCGGTCATTCTCAACTTTGTCTACTTCAAATGCCGCGATCTTTGTCCGCTACTTTTGGATGGAGTGGTTCGCTCGCTGCGCGCGCTTTCTTTCGACATCGGCAACCAATTCGACGTGCTCACCGTGAGCTTCGATCCCCACGACAGCGTCGCATCGGCTGGCGCCAAGAGTAAAGAATTTCGCGCGCGTTACGCCCGGCCCGGCGCCGCGAATGGTTGGCATTTTCTTACCGGCGCCGAAAACTCGATTGAAAAACTCACTAGAGCGGTCGGGTTTCACTACAACTACGATGCGCAAACGGGGGAGTTCGCCCACGCCACGGGAATCGTGCTCCTGACGCCGGCAGGAAAAGTCTCGCGCTACTATTACGGCATCGATTTTTCGCCGCGCGATCTGCGTCTGGGGTTGATCGAAGCCGCCGAGGCGCGCATCGGCACCCCGATCGATCAACTGCTGCTCTTTTGTTTTCATTACGATCCGGTCACCGGCAAATACGGTCTTCTCGTTACCAACGTCATACGGTTGGCGGGCGGCCTGACGGTCTTGCTCCTAGCTGGCTTCGTGATCGCGCTGCTGCGGCGCGAGCGCTCCCACGCGGCGGCGAACAAGAGGACGGCGTAAGGTCATGTCGACGCTGGGGTTTCCTCTGTTTCCCGAGCAGGCTTCGACGATGGCGCCGCGCGTCGACCAGCTTTATTATTTTCTTCTCGGCGTAAGCGTGTTTTTCGCCACTTTAATTCTCATCTTGATCGTTGCCTTTGCCATCAAATACCGGCGTCGATCCGACGATGAGCAGCCCGAGCCGATTGTCGGCAATCTGGGACTGGAAATTCTCTGGACGGTCGTGCCGCTCAGTTTGACTCTCGTGATGTTTGTCTGGGGTGCCCGCCTGTATTTCATTACTTTTTATCCGCCGAGCGACGCTCTGGAAATCAACGTCGTCGCCAAGCAATGGATGTGGAAAGTTCAGCATGCCGAAGGCCGCTCGGAAATCGACGAGCTGCATATTCCCACCGGCCGGCCGGTCAAATTGATCATGACTTCACAAGATGTGATCCATGATTTTTTCGTGCCGGCCTTTCGCGTGAAGAACGACGTGCTGCCGGGACGCTACACGACGCTTTGGTTCGAAGCGACCAAGCCCGGTGCCTATCGGTTGTTTTGCTCGCAATATTGCGGGACGCAACACTCGGGCATGATCGGCCATATCATCGTGCTGGAGCCGGCGGAGTTTCAGACTTGGTTGAGCGGCGGCGCCGCGGCGGTACCGATGGCGACGGCGGGTGAGAATCTGTTCCGAAAACTGGGCTGTATCTCCTGCCACGCGGCAAACGATACGGGCCGCGGACCATCCTTAGCGGGGTTGCTCGGCAAGGCCGTGCGTCTCCAGAGCGGCGCTACGGTAACCGCGGACGAAAACTATATCCGCGACTCGATTCTCGAACCGCAAGCAAAAATCGTCGCGGGATACCCATCGATCATGCCGACATTCAAGGGCCTGATCAGCGAAGATGGCATCATGCAGATCATCGCCTATCTTAAATCTCTCAAGCGCGAAGAAGGGGCACAGGTAAAAAAATGAACGGCCCAGTCGAAGAACGCCGCCAACATTACCTGAACGTGAACTACGGTCTCAAGTCGTGGCTGCTCACCACCGACCACAAGCGCATCGCTTGGCTCTATCTGGTCGGCGTGACGTTTTTCTTTTTCGTCGGCGGACTTTTCGCGACGCTGATTCGCATGGAATTGCTGACGCCGCAAGGCGACTTGGTGCAGGCGGAAACCTACAACAAGCTATTCACCATGCACGGCGTCACGATGATTTTCTTTTTCTTGATCCCGTCGATCCCGGCGGTCTTGGGAAATTTTCTGATTCCTTTGATGATCGGCGCGCGCGACCTCGCCTTTCCGCGCCTTAACTTGGCTAGTTGGTATATTTATATTCTTGGCGGCGTGTTTACCCTCGCGGCCGCGGCCGCCGGCGGAGTCGATACCGGCTGGACGTTTTACACGCCGTACAGCAGCATCTATTCGAACACCCACGTTGCTCTGACGGTGATCGGTATCTTCATTACCGGTTTTTCGTCGATTCTTACCGGGCTCAATTTCATCGTCACCATCCATACCATGCGCGCTCCCGGCATGACCTGGTTCCGCCTGCCTTTGTTTGTCTGGGCGCATTACGCCACCAGAATTATTTTTATTTTAGGAACTCCGGTGATCGCGATCACCCTGACCCTGGTGGCGTTGGAGCGACTGTTTGGCCTGGGAATTTTTAATCCGGAACTGGGCGGCGACCCGCTATTATTTCAGCATCTTTTTTGGTTCTACTCCCATCCGGCGGTTTACATCATGATACTGCCCGGTATGGGAGTGATCAGCGAATTGATCGCCTGTTTTTCGCGCAAACGGGTTTTCGGGTATGATTTTGTTGCCTTTTCCAGTCTTGCCATCGCCGTGCTGGGGTTTCTCGTCTGGGGGCATCACATGTTTGTCAGTGGGCAGTCGGTTTACGCGAGCATGATTTTCTCGCTCTTGAGCATGTTGGTGGCGATTCCCTCGGCGATCAAAGTCTTCAATTGGACGGCGACGCTTTACAAGGGCTCGATTTCATTTGACGCGCCAATGATTTACGCGCTTGGCTTCATTGGCCTGTTCACCATCGGCGGTCTCACCGGGTTATTTTTGGCCACCTTGGGCGTCGATATCCACGTTCACGATACCTACTTCGTGATCGCGCATTTTCATTACATCATGGTCGGCAGCGCCGTCATGGCCTATCTCGGCGGCATCCACTTCTGGTGGCCGAAAATGACCGGCAGAAAATACTCCGAGCCGTTGGCGCGCCTCGCCGCGGTGATTATATTTCTCGGCTTTAACCTGACCTTTTTTCCGCAGTTCGTGCTCGGCTATCTCGGCATGCCGCGGCGCTATCACGTTTATCCGCCCGAGTTTCAGGTACTCAATGTCATGTCGACAGCGGGCGCATCGATTCTCGCCGTGGGTTACGTGCTGCCGTTGGCCTACTTGATCTGGTCGCTACGTTACGGCGTGGTCGCGGGGATGAATCCATGGAAGGCCAAGGGTTTGGAATGGGAGACGGCCTCGCCGCCGCCAACCGACAACTTCGATGTGACGCCGATTGTTGTCCATGAAGCCTATGCCTATGGAGAAGCGGAATCACAGGCAGTCTATC
>JBEVIO010000347.1:0-7938 GCA_040510635.1 Binatia bacterium
CCGATATTGATATCTTCAAGCTTTGCCGCGAATCGCTCGAGTGGATGAGCGATACTCCAAGCGAGATAGTAGGCGAACGAAATTACGATCAAGAGGATCAGAGCGCCGAAAAGTAGCGTCATGTTGATGGACACGGCATGCTCGAGAGACGCCGGCGCCGAAAACGCGCGGTACATGAGAGCGCCGAATGCCGCATAGCCGGCGCTGAACAGTCCCGAGAGAAGGGTTAGCTTTCTTCTCATCTTGAGTTGCCTCATCGCTCTCAACATAACCATCTCCTTGGCTGGGAAGTCCGACGTCAGTCGCGCGTGGTCTCTTGAATCAATCGATCGCGTTTGCGGCGCCATGCGTGGCGCCGGCGGATGGCGCCGCGGAATTGTCTAAGTCCGTGGCCGATAGCACTCTGTCGATGTCCAATAGGAGCACGAATTTGCTTCCTGACTTACCCATGCCGGTGAGAAAATTAATGCTCACGTGAGTGCCGAAAACAGGCGCAGGCAAGATGTCGTCGGCCGAGAACTCGATGACTTGGTTGACCGAATCCGCGATAACGCCTATCGTCGTCGGTTCTCCGTCCAGATGTGCTTCGACGATCACGATGCAGGTTCGATGAGTCTCCACGCGGATGCCGAGGCCGAACTTCAAAGCCAGATCTACTACCGGCACGACGCTGCCGCGCAAATTGATTACGCCGCGAATCGAAGGCGGCGTTTGAGGAACTTTCGTGAGCGCGCCATAAGGAATGATTTCTTTGACGCGCAGGATGCCGACGGCATATTCTTCGTCCGCCAAATGAAACGTTAGATACTGAATTGCGTCCGGCGAATTGAACTTCTCAGCCATGAGAACTCTCCATTTAATGATATTGCGTTGGCTCCGGGCGCAGGGATTGAGTTACGACCGCTGAAGGCAAGCTTGTATCGGCCGGCGCGCCTCGCGCTTGTAATCGGATCACTTCACGCATCAAACCGGAAACGTCGAGGATCAACGCCACGCGGCCGTTGCCGAGAATGGCGGAGCCTGCGATTGCCGGCACGTCCTGAAATTGTTTGCCGAGGGGCTTAATGACAGTTTGCCGAGCGCCATAGAGGAAATCGACCGCAAGTCCCGCTTTGACGCCGTCGACTTCGATGACTACGACGTTTTCTCGCGGCGGGCGTTCGTTCGCCAATCCGAACCAGTCGCGCAAGCGAATATAGGGCAGGGGATCGCCGCGCAGATTGATCACACCGCGGCTGGCCTCATCGCGCTGCGCCTCCTCGGGAAGCTCGATGCACTCGAGGACCGCCTGCAGCGGCAGCACATAAATTTCCTCGCCAACGCCGACCCCAAACCCTTCGATGATCGCAAGCGTCAGCGGCAAGCGGATAGTGATCGTCGTTCCTTTGGCTGGCCGGCTGTGGAGGCTGATGTTACCACGCAGGGTTTCAATATTGCGCCGGACCACGTCCATGCCGACGCCGCGGCCAGATAGATCGCTGATCTTTTCCGCCGTTGAAAAACCAGGTTCGAAAATAAATTTGTAGAGCTCGGCATCGGCGAGTTGCTCGAGCTCGGAAAAAAGGCCCAAAGCGCGCACGCGCGCGGCGATGCGTTCGCGGTTTAAACCAGCGCCATCGTCGCTGAGCTCGATCACGATGTTGGCGCCTTCGTGCAGCGCTTTGAGCGTAATCAAGCCCGCCGCGTCTTTGCCGCGAGCGCGACGGACATCCGGCATTTCAATGCCGTGATCCAAGGCGTTGCGGATCATATGCGTGAGCGGATCCTTGAGTTTTTCCACCAGGCTCAGGTCAATTTCCACGTCGTCGCCAATAATTCTCAAGCGCGCTGCTTTGCCGCTCGCCTGGGCGATGTCGCGCACCATGCGGTGGAATTGGCGAAAGATCGGCCCGAGCGGTACCATGCGCGCCTTCATGATTTGCTCTTGCAGATCCATCGACAAGCGCTCCAATTGCGAGTGAGCTGCGAGCGCGTCAGCCAATTGACGGAGCCGAGGATCGAGCGCCTGGCGCAGCCGGCCGTGAGCCACAGCGATCTCACCGGCGAGATTGAGCATATGATCGAGCTTGTGAATGTCCACGCGCACGGTATCGGCGCGCTCCATTCGCATCGGCGGATCTTCGAGCCGTCCGCACCGCGCCGCTTGGTGATTCAGTTCTGGCGCAAGGGCTGAGATCTCACCGACCGCGCCCGGCGCATTTTTATCGAGCAATTGCGCGAGCAACGCTTGGTGCTCGCCGCAGAGCGTGTCCGCGCCGCCGATCGCCTCGGGGATCATTTGCCGGAGCGCGTCCACGGCGCGCAACAGCAAAGTGATTCTTGCCTTGTTGACTAGCGCGACCTTGTTGCGCAAGCGTTGGAGCAATTCTTCGAAGGCATGGGCAAACTCGCCGACTTTGACGTAGCCCAAGCCGGCCGCGTTGCCTTTGATGGTATGGGCGCCGCGAAAAATAGCTTCGAGGCAGTTGGCGTCATCCGGATCGGTCTCCAGAACGATCAGCGCTTCTTCCATGCGGACTAGGTGTTCGTCACATTCGGATTTAAAGATGCGTAAGATCGCCTCAAGATCGATATCCATAGCGAGTTCCTACAATGACTTGATCCACGCCGAACCATCGTCGGTGTGGAAGATCAACTTTCGCCCTCTCTGGCCTTCCACATCCGCGCTAACGATCGGGATCTCTGCCGTGGCTAATATTTCGCGAGCGATCTGAACATTTTGACTACCGAGATGATTTTGTCGGTCGCGAAAGGCGTCGAGGACGCAGGCGCCGCCAAAAATCTTTGCGCGCAGGCGCTCTCGCTTGGAGCCGAGCGCAAGCAGCTGCTCGATCAAAGCTCGCACGGCGCGATCGCCGAAGCGCCCGGCCGCTTGGCCTTCGCGGCTATCGAAGGGAAGCAAAAAATGATTTATCCCGCCGATCTCGAGGTGTCGGTCATAGAGACACACGGCAACGCAGGAACCGAGAATCGTCGTTACGGCGGAGCTTTCGGCGGAAACGAAGATCTGCCCGGGATGAAGATAAAATCTTGTCCGCTGTCCTGATACTGTCTGCGTTGTCGAAGTTCCTAAGTCCATGGGCTGTTTTGCCGTGCTTTATCTGCAATGACTCCGGGCGCCGAGCGCGCCGACTATTCACCGAGCAGATTTTTTACTTTCGTCACCAGCTCGAGGTGGTCGATGGGCTTGATGATGTAATCGCTGCAACCGGTTTGATAGCCGGTTTCCATGCTCTCCGCTTCGGCTTTGCTGGTTACCATGACGATCGGAACGCTTCGGGTTTGGGCGTTTTCGCGCAACTGTTTAACGGCTTCGAAGCCATTCATTTTGGGCATGACGACATCCATCAGGATAAGATCCGGCTGGGTCGCCAGCGCTTTGGCGACACCTTCTTCGCCGTTCCGGGCCAGAATTAGCTCGTAGGAGCTCTTTGCCAGAATCATCTGTTCCATCTGCAAGACGGTCTCGGAATCATCCACGAGCAAGATTTTTCTAGATGCCATGTGCGGCTACCCTTCTCGGACTCGGTCGGCTCCGACATATTGCCCACTAAAAACAAGGCTGGGCCGAAGCCCAGGTCGAAGACACCGAGCAAGATATCGGCCATCAGTGCAAGCATCGGAAAAAGATAGGAATCCTTAGCACGATGGGCGGACAAACGATGTCGTTGAAGCACAAAGGTGTACAGAGCCGGGCAAAGGGCGGTGAGCGTAGTACGAGATTTCGCATCGGGATTTACGGTTTGACGTTTTTTTGACATCCGGTAGCCTCGGCTTTGTTACAATCGCTGGACACAGCCGACGGATTGCTCGCTCGATTTTTTTATCAAACGAAAATCGGAATTCGCGGGTTACCAGCCGGTTTGATTGAGACCACAGGGCAACAAATGACTTCGGCCTGACAAAAATTGTTGAGCGAAAAACGTCAGGACTCACAATTGAGATCTCTTGATCGGCAATAAACAGGTTACGCAGCTCATTGTCCCGCTCATTCCGTGCCGTGCGTGTCGAATTGCTTTAGCTTCGAGCGCCAATCATTTGTGCCGAGCGAAGAAAGATCTCCACGGACTGTCGTTCTCAGTTTTCCTTCCGTGACAGCTTTAGGTTCCAAAATGTCCATTTGCGACCAAAGCGGTTCTTTGAGTCTCAAATCAAATCGAGAAATCCCTTTGGTTTTGTTGAATTTTTCCGCCCTACGATGATGGCATACTATTGGCTTCTAGCGAGCCGGAGAATTACCGAGGCCGGCGCGTAACGACGATCAAAATTCATCTGCTGAGGAGCGCATTCTGTGACAGACGATGGGACTGACAAGCCGTCAAATGCTCAGCCCGGCAATGCCGGAGCGAGCAAAGACGTTTTGTTTGGCTGGTTGGTCGGGCGAGCGGCCGCGGATCTGGGACTGGCACAAGCCTTAGCCGCAAGCGAGGCGCAGCACGCTGACAAATTCAAACAGCTGGAGGCTAGTTTACTGGCGCAGATCCAGGAGCTGCAGAACTCGCCGAACGCGCCTTTCGGCGCAGCCAACCAAAGCAGTGAGCTGGAACAACTGAAAGCCGCGATGCAAAGCATCTTCGAGCGCATGGGCGGCCTCGAATCGCTGGCTCAGCAGTTTGCCTACGCGCCCGATTTGCTCAAGCATGAAATGGCGAGACTAGAAGCCGAGTGGGGGACACGTCAAAGTCTCGTTGAAAGTCAGTATTCGCGCTCTGAAAAAGTTGCCAGCGATCTTGTCGCCAGAGTGGGACAACTGGAAAATCAGAAACCTGCGAAACCTGAAGGTCTCGATCACGCCATAAGCGAGATAGTCGATCTCAAACTGGCCTGGCAATCCCTAATGGACCGCATCGCGCGCGTGGAGCTTGCCAGCCAGACAATTCAAGCGCACACGGTAAGCGAAATCGAGCGTTCCGAGAAGGTCGCCGCCGAATTTATCAAAGAAGAATCGGCGGCGCTTAAAGTGGAAGTTTTCCAGCGGCTACGCGATTGCGTACCGACGGACGCGATCGTGCAAAGGCTCGAGGAAAAGGGACAGAAAAGTGCCGACGAGCTGCGCGATGGAATCGAGCAGAACACCAGCTCGCTCGCTCGCCTGGCGGCCGAACATGGAGCGCTCCGATCCGACTTGCAACGTCTCTCGGAACGGCTCGAAACGATGCCGATGGCGCCGGCTCTTGATTTCGCCACCGAACGCGACCGCTTAAACCACGAGATGGATGAGCGGGTCGGGGTTCGATTGCGCGCATTCGCCGATGAGATTCGCCAAGAGGTACGCGCCGCCGAAGAGCTAAAAGTTGATCGTGGCCACGTCGACACTGAAATAAACAACTTGGCTGATCGCATGGCTCATTTCGAAGGCGCTATAGAACAGGCCACCACGGGAGTCAGGCTTGAGCTCAGTTCTATCAAGACCGAGCTCAGCCAACAGCAAAGCCAACTACAACCGGCCGCGGCGCTGCTGCAAAACGTCGAAGAAACCCTGCGCACGAAGATCGCGGCGATTCAGGACTATCTGGCGCACGAGCAACAGAGTTTTCGGACTCGCGATCTCCAACAGCGAGAGTTTGAAACCCAACTGCAACGACTGGCCCAGCGGTTAAGAGAAACAGAGTCAACGGTCCAGCAGACGCACGCATTGATGATCAACGAAACCGCCCAGGCGGCGCAGCAACGAGAGGGCCTGATGACCGAGCTCGTCACGCTGCGGACCCAGCTCGGTGATGTGCCAGCGCGCTATGCCGTCATGGATCGCTTCGAGGAGAATCTACAGGCGAAGTTTCGCGACCTGCAAAATCAGCTCGTCCAGAGCGCTGCCACTGTAGACCGCCGCGATAGCGAGCTGCGCGACTTAAAAGCACAGGTGCAAAGTTTGATCGAGCAAGTGGCGCGAGCCGAAACGGGTTTAACGTCGTCGGAATTTTCCATGGCCGAGCGAGTTCCCGAGAGCCCGGCGATTTCGCTCGAGCTGATAACGACGAACGCGCCGTCGGAGAATCGTCCGAGCCTGGTGGCTTCTCGATTGGCGGCAGTGCGAGGAGCGCACCGTTTGGCGGAAGGCGAAGGGCAACGGAATCTATTGGTCGAGGGCGAAGATCCGGTCAAGTCGCTGCAGGAGCGCATGTCCGCGGATATCGAGCGGGCACGGGCTGAACTAAGGGAGAAGAGCGGGCGCTGGAAGGTTCGGCGTTAATCACGGCACCAATCGACGGGGTTTCACAGTTAATTTATTTTTTGACGACATGACGCGCCACCTCTGCGATTGCCAAGCAGACCGCGGCCCGAGGTCTTGCGTTATCGGCTGGCATCGCCCGACCGGCCGTCCGCCAGGCTTGGCAATCTGCCACCGTATTGTTAACGTAGCTTGTCCCCAGAACATTTGATTATGAAAGGCAAACGGATACCAACCGGAATTCCCGAACTCGATATGCTGATCGAGGGCGGGCTCAGGGCCGGAAAAACCTATCTGGTCGTCGGCGAACCGGGGACCGGAAAAACCGTTTTCGGTTTGCAGTTCTTGGTCAATGGTCTGATGGAGAAAGAAAAAGGGCTTTACGTCGCGATCGACGAGAAGCCCGCTGATGTCGTCGAGCAAGCCGCGTCGTTGGGTTGGGATTTGACGCCGTTTATCGAGTCAAAGGAGTTTTTGATTCTCGACGCGTCGGCTTATTTCAACGCCCGCGCCAGCGACGGTCAGAGTCGAAACGTCGACGTGCAGCGCGTGGTTACCGACCTCGGCAACTACATCACGCGGATGGGAGCCGCGCGCGTGGTCATCGATCCCGTCGGACCGCTGTTATTTACTCGTGACGCGATGACCCGTGTCCTGGACCAAGCGCGGCTGCTGTTCTATGGGCTTCAAGCCAACACCAATACGACGAATCTATTGACCACCTACGCGGTCGAGAGAAGCGTGCGTGGCATCGAAGAGTACCTGGTATCGGGAACCTTTGTGTTGGAAATGGCGCTCGCGAACGGCCGCTTCGTGCGCACGTTGACGATTGAAAAAATGCGCAGCACCGCGCTGACGCCCGCTCAATACGTCTTCAATATCGTGCCCGATCGCGGCATCGTGATGCAGGCGTTGACCGATGTTCTGCGCTGAGCGCCGATCGTTCGTGGACCTTCCGCTTGATCGGGATTCGAAGCTGATCCAAAAATTCTCCGTCTCCGCTTGGCTGTCTTTGAATAGAGTCATCCCCGCTGGATGTCGACGTGAACCGCCGTGCCGTAAGCCAGGACTTCGGTGACCCCGGCGGTGATCTCGTTGGCGTCGTAGCGCACGCCGATAATCGCGTTGGCGCCGAGCTGGGCCGCGTGTTCGATCATTAAACGGTGCGCATCTTCGCGCGCTTTCTCACACAGGTCCGTATAAATCGAAATATTTCCGCCGACGAGCGTCTGCAGGCTCGCGCCGATGTTGCCGACGATGCTGCGCGAGCGCACGATGATGCCGCGCACCACGCCGAGATTGCGGGTGATCCGGTAGCCGGGCAATTCCAAGGCGGTTGTGATCATTTTGGCATCGATCATGACGTGTCATTCTCCGTACATGAAAATGAGGAGTGGATTGAGCGTTCGGCCCGAGCGACGAGCGCTGCGCCGCAAGCTCGGAGGTTCTAGCGCGGCGGCAGGGGATCGCTGCCGGCGATCTTGTTGAACAGCGCGATTACGTCAGAATCGCGCGGAATGTCTTTAATCACTTTTTCTTGCGCTTCGGGCAAGAGCGGCGTGGCATCGTCGGCGGAAAGCCTTTTGAATTCTTTTAAGAACACCGGGTCTTTGAAAGTTTTGCGCATCGCCTCGCGCCAGAGATTGATCGCCTCCGGCGGCGTGCCGGGCGGCAAAATGTAGGGCGAGCCAACGAGTCGAAAAGTACGAAACATCGTCATGATTTTTTGTTCTCTATCGCTCTTCGCGAAAGTTTCCAATTCCGGCAAT
>JBEVIO010000348.1:0-3545 GCA_040510635.1 Binatia bacterium
TGGCCGAGCGCATACATAGAGCCGTTACCGGTGAACTGGAATGTTTTAGTCGTCGACACGTCCAACGCGTCGGCGATTTGCTGCAGATCGCTATCAGCCGCCTCTGCTCTGAAACCGACAAGCGTCGCCAGCGCGAGCCCAAAAGCCAAGTTCTTCCACATATTTTTGCCTCCCATTTTCGCTGATGTTTTGAGACCGACTCCAATGGTCTCAATTTCGCGCGCAGACTACCTGATGAGGTTTATGACTGTCAATGCCGCGAGGGAAATTTGGGGTTCGTAGGACTGACAGAATTTTTGCCGATCGGCTAGTCCTGGAACCGGCCGATCCACTTCGCAAAAGCCTCGAGGAATTTTTTTATATGCTGTCGGGTATTTTCGTCGGTTAGTTTTGCCGAAGCATCGAACAGCGCCGCCGCCGAAGGAATCTTGATTTCCGGCTGCGACATCACGTGCGTTTCGGTAAAGACAAACGACTGACGCAAGGAGTGTTGGGCACGAATCGTGCCGCCCAACCCAGGCGAACAACCCATGAGCGCCGCTGGTTTGCGGTTGAGCGCAGACTTACCCGCCGGCCGCGACGCCCAATCGATGGCATTCTTGAGAACCCCGGGAACGCCGTAATTATACTCCGGCGTCGAAATCAGCAGTGCATCGGCGCCGCCGATAAAATTTTTCAGATCGGCCACCGGCTCCGGATCGCCTTTCATGAAAACATCATCGTTGTAGGGTGGAATATCGCCGAGCCGGGTGTAAATCGCGATTTCCATTCCAGCAGGCGCCAACTCGGCCGCGGCGCGCAACAGACCTTTGTTCAATGAGCCCTCTCGCAAACTTCCGACAACTCCTGCAACACGAATACTCATGAATCCCTCCGAAGAAAATCTAATCACTACGCGAAAAACGCGAACGCGCGCATTTCGATGCTCTGGCGCGGCGGGGCGTCCGGGGGAGTTGCCGGATCGGCGAACGAGGTGTGCGCCGTAAATCTCGCCCGATTCTTGTCCGAATCGTAAACTTTGAAAACGACCGCTTCGTCACGGCGCATCTCGGGAAAATAGATCCAGCGGTGCTGCGGATTGTACTTGAGCCGATAAGTCTGGCCCACCCGGTGTGGGTAGCGGCGCTCCGCCACCATCAGATCGTCAAACATCACGCTTCTGGCATCGGCAAGCGCCAACGGATTGGCTTGGATCGGCCGATTGATCGCGCGCCATACTTGAATGATCGCGAAGCGGCGCTTGAGTAGTTCGTCGGCTTCGGCCGGCAGAATCTCGCGCAGCCGGTTTGGGCCCGACCATTCGGTGTAGTCGTTGTGCGCCTGCAGAACCGGCGTGCGAATGAGTTTTTCCTCCCGCTCATCCAGGTCGCCCGAGCGCAGCGCATGATCGAATATCACCACGCGCGCAGCGCCCGACTCGTGTTTGATCAACTGTTCGATCTCCGGGTAATAAACGGACTTCAATTGGTTCTCATCGAAAAAATCCGCGACCTTCGTCTTATGTTCGACAAAGACAAGGCCTTGCTCGTCGAGAGAAAGGCGCTCGCCAAGCGCCCGGCCGTTGAGCAGCGTCATCCTTTTCAGCTCCACTGTTCCGGACCTTCGACCGTGAATGTTCTTTGGGCCGAAAGATTCGTTGACGAGAACTTCACCGTTGTCAATTGTGTAAGGGATTTCAACGCTAACTGCTTCAGACATAAACGAGGCTCCTTTCTCTTTTTCCGGCAAATTACGCGTTGCCTATGCTTATAGTTAACAACGTTAAGCAGGTCGTGTAAACGCTGCGTCTATGGCGCGCCGAAGAGCCGTACCGAGTTGTCATAAAGAATCTTTCTTTTCTGCGGCTCCGACAGATCGTTCCGTTCGATAATCTTGGTCGCCGAGTTTTCGCGCTTTTCCGAGTGCGGCGTATCGGTCGAGCAAACAATGTGATCTTCGCCGATGACGGCGAGCTCGTGCGCAAGCAGTTGGTCTTCGGCCTCAGCGGCGACAAAGAGTCTGCCCGAAGTCAAATATTCTTCGATGCGGTGTTTAGGCAGCGAATCCTTGATCGGCATATCGCGCCGGTCGATCGGCAGATAATGTCCCAGCCGGCCGATCATGTAGAAGATCCATTCGGCGCCGAACTCCAGAAAGGCAACCTTCAACGATGGAAAACGGTCGAGGATACCGTCGCCGACCAGCGCGACAAAAGCCAATTGCGCCGGCAGGCTCATACCGATGCCATGGGTTTCAAAAAGGTTCTGACACACCTGTTCGAAAGGCGTGTAGCTCATGCCCATGTGAACACAGAGCGGCAGGCCGGTCGACGCAAATTTTTCCCAAATCGGTAGAAACGTCGAATGCGACAAAAGGCGCTCCCCTACCGTTCCAAAAACCACCGCGGCGCTGGCGCCGAGCTTCTGCATTTCGTCGATCGCTTCGGACGCTTCGCGCGGATCGCGCATAGGCAACAACCCGCCCCATTTCAACCGCCTTGGATTGAACGCGCATTGATCTGCCATGTAGCGATTGTAGCAGCGGAACAGCGCAGCCTCGAAACCGGGTTCGGCAGTCATGCGCGCGTAGAGCGTGGTCGGGAAAAGCATTTGAGCGTCGACGCCGGCTTCGTCGAGATCGCGAATGCGCGCTTGCGGATCCGCCAGGGTGATGCTGCCGATGGAGAAATGCGCCGAGTCCGCCGGCGCGCCAAATTCTTTAAGAACTCGTTTCGGCTCATTGCCCGGTTGCGCTCCCGGACCGAACGGCGCGGGCAGCAGGCGCCCTTCGATCAACCAAGCGTTGGTCCAGCGGCCGAGGTCCGCAGAATCATCGATGCGCACTGGACGCGGCCGGCGCGCAGCGTAAATCGCGGGAAGCTCCTCCCACATCTTTGG
This sequence comes from Binatia bacterium, assembly GCA_040510635.1. Lineage (GTDB taxonomy): Bacteria > Desulfobacterota > Binatia > UBA9968 > UBA9968 > DP-20. The sequence goes on from JBEVIO010000348.1 coordinate 2,877, forward strand.
ACACAACATGGCGTGAGCGTCGGCATCGAAGACTGGATAGCCACGAATCATGTCTTCCCCTTTCTTATGACGGCGCAATCGTCATCGTTGATTGACTCGACGAAAAAACCCGCTGTCCGCTAATTTCTTGACCAAGCTCATATCGACAAACTCATCCGGGTTCGCCGTTTTGGCTTTGGGATGAGTGCTTTGTCTGAGAATCTCGGCTATCCCCTCTTTAGCAGGATATGGGATCGGCGCGATGTAATCGACGCCGTAGCGATAGGTCGACTCAAGAATCTCAGGATCGCTCTCTCGGGTATATTTCTCGATGACTTTTTTTGCCATCGTCTTGTCCGCCATCATTCTTTGCATTCCTTCCGCGTAACCTCTGAGAAAGCTCAAAACATCGTCCGGGTGCGCCTGTACGTAGGCTCGAGTCGTGACGATCGCCGATTGGGGGAACGAAACTCCGGTCGTGGCCATGTTGACCAATTCCTGTGCGCCGCTCTTGCGCGCGCGAAGGTCGGCGGGTGAAGAGAGCGTCGCAGCCGCGACCAGCCGTTTGGACAGCGCGGTTGCCAATTCGATCATGCCGCCGAGCTGGAGCAGAGTTACGTCTTTTTCGGGTCTCAAGCCGTGCTTCTGCAGCACATAGCGCATCGCAAAATCCGAAGAAGATCCGAAACG
>JBEVIO010000349.1:0-5216 GCA_040510635.1 Binatia bacterium
CGGTACCGCGACGCGGCGGTTGACCAACTGCTTGGCGTAAGCGTCGTAGGCGGATTGCGCAGATTCGGGGTCTTTGAGCGCCAGCACTTTGCTGACGGATGCCTTGGCTTTGTCCGGGTTTTTCTCGACAAAAAGAATGGCTTCTGCCATGGCGGCGGTAAATTTCTGGACAATCGCGGGGTGTTCTCTGAGCAGTTTATCATTAGCAAACACGCTGCTATAAATGGCGGGCAAGTTCAGATCGTCGAGATGGTAGATAACGTTCAGTCCGTCGCGCTTGGCGCGCGCATCGAGCGGCGGCGTCACCATCGTCGCCTGTCCCAGGTCTTGCTGCAACGCCGTGTATATTTCGGTTTGGCCGGCGCCGCCGATATGGCGGATTTTTAGATCGTCGGTGCTGAAGTTGAGTTTCTTCATCAAGGTGCGAATGAGTGTGTCGGGCGTGCCGCCAGGGCGGGTCGCGATGAAGATTTTACCCTTGAGGTCGTCGATGCGCTTGATGTCTTTGCGCGCGATGATCACCCAAGGTAACCCGATCAACGGCGAGGCGATCATCTTGGCCTCGGCGCCGGCGGCCAAGCTGGGAATGATCGCGTCGGCCGTGCAATAGAGAAATTGTAGCTCGTTGGCCGTGAGCGCCGCCGCGGAAATTCCGGCGCCGCGCACGAGCAGCAACTCCGGCTTGAGACCGTATTTGTCAAAGAGGTGGTTATCGAGGGCGGTGTTGAGATGGATAAATCCGCCGCTGATGGCGCAGGTGGCGATGCGAATCGGCACGATCGGCTCGCCGGCTTTGGCCAGATATGGATTGGCCTGAACCTTCATCGGCGATGATGCCGCGAGGAAGAGCCAGCCAAACAAGCTCGCGCGGGAAATTATCGGGTGCAACTTCACTTTTCCGGGGGCCTTGCGCAGTGTGAATCGGTTTACATGGGCGGCATGATTCCGCCGATGCCGGCGGTGATGCGGGTCGCCGTGATCGTGGCGTCTTCGCCGCGTACGGCGGCAATGTAAACGCCGGTGCCGGGCTGGAGCAGCGAACGATCGCCGGCGACGTTCTTCACGATCGGTGTGCCGGGCGGAACGAAGATTTTTTGTTCACCGTCTTTGTATTTCAAAGTCAGCAGCTGGCCCTGCACCTTTTCGGCGGCGAATGCTTCGATCTTGTCGACATTGGCGTTGGTCATGGTCGAGCCGGGTTGGAGATCCCACGGCCGGTGTCCTTCGCCCGTGCCGCGCGCGCTCTCCGGAAAGATGTGCACTTCAAGCGCTTTGAGCGTGCCGTCCGGCTGTTTCACCGCCGTGGTGCCGACGTAGTTGCCGGCGCCGATGTCGGAGAGCTTAGCCGCTTCGACCGCGCCGACACGCACGTCGTCGGCAAACTTCACCAGGACATCGCCCGCCGACGTGGTGACTTTGAGCGCGCCTTTTTCCACGGCGGCGATCTTGCCGCGAATCGTCAATGGCTTGCCTTGCGGCGCTTGCGCTTGCGCCCGTGCAGATTCGAACTGGCTCACGCTTAGCGCGAGCAAGATTGTCAACCCGGAGCCAAGCAGTACGCGTTTCATGGAATCATGTCCTTTTCACTGTGTCAGAGTCGCCAGCGCTTTTTTGTAAAATCGCTCGTCAACGTACTTTTCCGGTTTTGGCACCGGTGCTTTCATCAGCCCGGCGACTTCGCGCAATTCAATAATCGTGCGGATGCCCTCCATGTCGATGCGGCTGCGCGGCGTGAGGCCCATGGTCGGGCTGAGCGTGAGGTTGTACAGCGATTCGGCGCGGGCTTTGTTGTTTTTCGTTTCGCCCAGCAATAGTTGGACGGCTTCGTCCTTGTTTTTCGTGTCTTGCAGCCAATCCGTGGCGCGGATCATCGCGCGGTTAAAGCGCACGACGAGATCTTCGTTGGTGTTGGCCCACTCGCGCCGCGTCGCGCCCAGACCGCGGGCGTAGTGTTTGACATAATCTTGCGCGTGCGCGAGCACTTTGAAATTGCGTTTCTGGATCTCGTCGTCGGCCAGGCTCATCATCGCGCCGGCGGCGTCGCCGCGGCTCATGGCATCGGCCCGCGCCGTGGTATTGCCGAAGGATTTAAATGTATAGTCGCGGTTCCACTCGAGGCCGTGCTTTTTCAGAATATAAACACCGACGATGGCATAGCCCGTTGTCGGCGCGTCGACGGCGAAGACTTTGCCTTTGAGATCCGGGTAGCCAGCGATTCCCGGCGCAACGATGAGCTTCTGGTCGACGCCCTGGCTGCCGCCGAGAAAAATCACGAAATCGTTTTTCTGTGGATCTTCTCCCTGGCCTTCGGCCCAGGCGATGACGTTGTCGGCGTTGTTAAGAATGAGATCATATTGACCCCGGATCAGATTGCGCAACAGCGTGGGCGAATCGGTCACCGTACTGATTTCCACTCGGATGTTTTCTTGTTTGAGAAAACCTTTGCCTTCGGCGGCGATGATCGCCGCGTCGCGATTGAACAAGCCGATTTTGATCGTGTCTTCAGCCATAGCTTCGACCGGCAGCAGCGCCAATATCGCTGCCATTACCCCCTTGATGAGCTTCATTCAGCCCACCTCCGCGGAGCCGTGTTCCGCTTGTGCCTTACTTGTCAAATTTAGCCACCGACCGCTAGACGAAGGCGGAGATATTTTTCGGGGTGGGTCTGTGAATAAAAAAATCTAAATCGGTGCGGGCGCTTTTACAAAGTCGATCGGTTGGGTTGAATCGGATCGGTGAGCTGGATCGTCTGGCCGCTCTCGCCGCTATGCGACTCAGTTACGGGATCCAGCACCGTCGTCACTGTCTTGCGCAAGGTTTGCAGCGACTTGGCCAGCTCGCCGCGGATCGCTTCGGTGGTGCGGAACGCTTCGTGTAAAATTTCCTCATCGCGCCGTTCTTTAAGGTCGGCGAGGATGCGCGCCTGCTCGGCAAACATTTCGGTGCGCTTTATGCGGGCGCTTTGAAGATAGGGTTTGACGTAGGAGATTAAAATTCCGCCGGCGATACCGGCGGAGAAGATCAGCAGGTCGGATACCCAGTCGCGCATCTGCGCCCCCATTCGATACTCGCGCGGCTTGTTCGAGCTAAAGAATATTTTCTGCCGCGAATCATGCGCTCAGCTTAGAGTGACAGCTTCTCCCAGTCTGCTGTCGAAGCGTCGCGCGCGATGGCCAGGCTGCCGTCCGACCCGGCAAAAACCGGATCTTTGACGACCGTCGCGCGCCCGCCGCCCAGGTCGCTCAAAGCCTTAGTCACCGCCTCGGACAGCCCCGAAATCAGCGATGTGCCGCCGGCGAGAATGATGTTGTCGCGCACCTTGTCCTGAAATTCCGGCTCGACTCTTGTCAGCAACGTCACCATCGTCTCGCATACCGGCGGCAGGATGCTTTCGCACGCCGCGCGCATTTCCTGGGTGATATCGATTTCCGTCGCCTTGCCCTTGATCGGCACGGTGACCATGACGTGGTTTTTCGGCTCGCCGACGAAACTCCACTTTTCCTTCCACTCGCGCAACATGTGGATGGAAAACTGCGCGTCGGGATGGCGTTCGCGAATCAGCTTGACCAATTGTTCGTCGATCGAATCGCCGGCGTTGGGCAGAGTTTTTTGGTCCTCTTCGGTCGGATAGCGGCCTTGCATGACGCAGAAATCAGCCGTGCCGGCGCCGATGTCGATGACCAAGGCGTGCAAGAGCGCTTCCAAACCGTACGCCACGGCGAACGGCTCGGAGACGAGCATCACACTGTCGGCGACCCCTTCTATCGTATTGCGTAAATTCTGCCGGCTGACCCGGAAAGCTTCCGCCGGCACGCCGACTACGGCGCGCACCTTGGATTTGTTTTTGCCTTTTTGCTTGATGCCCGCGACCGAGATCAGATGGCGCAGGATCTCTTGCACGGCCTCCTGATCCTTTTCCGAGCCATCTTTCATAATGCCGCGCTCGAGCGGCCGGCGCAGATCGAGCATGGGCCGGTTATCGAGAGCCTCGCGGCCGACTAAGACCGATTTTTTTACCAACTTGCGTGCGACCATGTCGACCGGCCAGCCGACATAGCTATCGACGACGTGGCGCTCGCCGGTGGACGCGGAAATCGAACTTCGAGAAGTGCCGAGATCGATGCCCACACAAAGTGTTTCGTTGGTTTCTTCCATGAATCAGCCTTTCCTGTCGGCGACGGTAAAGCGATGCGCGTATTGGCGAATCCCTTGCGCGAGCGATAGCGCGATATTTTCCCGATAATCCGGTTTTGTCAACAATTGGACCTCGTTTTCATTGGACAAACAGGCGATCTCAACCAATATGGCCGGCATCTGCGTGCCGATCAAAACGACGAAGGGCGCGGTCCGGACGCCGCGATTTTCCAAATCGGGATTAGGGATCTTGAGCGACTGAAAAAGTCGGCTTTGAATGGTCCTGGCAAAAACGCGTGATTCGTCGCGCCGGGCGTCGACATAAATCTTTTCGAGGATTTTTTTGTAGTCCGCGAGGGAATAGTCCGACTCTTTATTCTCCCGGCTGGCGAGCTTGAGCGTAACGGGATCGTCGGTGGGACCGACATAATAAGTTTCCAACGCTCGGATCGTGTGCGGCTCCATCGAATTCACATGAATCGAAAGGAAGAGGTCGGCCTTGTGCTCATTGGCAAAAGCAACGCGCTGGTCCAGAGATAGGCGGCGGTCGGTTTCCCGTGTCAATAAGACTTCGAAGGGGCTTTCGCCTAGGAGCCGCCGTAGGCGCAAAGCGACATCCAAGGTAATCTCTTTTTCGGTAAGACCCGACTCCGCCGTGGCTCCTGGCTCACCGCCGTGGCCGGGATCGATGACGATAGTCTTGATGGAGAGCGGAATGGCGCTCCGGTCGATCGGTCGAGGGTGCGACAACGGCACAGTCGCTTCCGGTGTCAGGTCGACGTTGATGGCTGCGGCACTGACAGGCGTCGTGCTCTGGACGGACGCACGGCTGGGCACGAATTGTGCTGGCACGGTCAAATAGACGAGTGCAATGGCGCTCAATGCGCTGAAAATCCACACTCCAGACCGGCGGCGTGCCTGCGGTTTGGGGTGAACGATCCGGACGCCTCGGACAGTGGCGATATTGTCCTGGACCGCGCCACGGAGCAGTCGAGCCTTCGTTTCGCCGATGCTATCCATGCACAGCCTTACAAATAGAACGATAATTTAGAAAAAATATTTGCTGATGTTACATTAAGTCG
>JBEVIO010000350.1:0-4239 GCA_040510635.1 Binatia bacterium
GACTTTAAGCCTCCTCCGCCTTCGTAGGACTCGTTATCGAGCACGATGTGAATAATGTTATTCAAGTTCTGATTCGCTAAATCAGCCAGGCTCGCGAGATTGAGCAACAAATTGCCGTCGCCATCGAGCATCACCACCTGCCGATGCGGCAGCGAAACGGCAATCCCAAGTCCGACCGCAGCGCACAGACCCAAGTTGACTTGCAGGAGATTCGCGTCGCTCGGGCGCAGCGCGTTCCACTCCCGGCAAATCGGTCCGACGTTGGTCACCACGATCGTTTTCGGATCGAGCAACGGCGCCAATGATTTCAAACAGTCAAAGCGTTTCATTTAATAGTTTCTCCCGTGAGCAGCACGGCGACCGGACGTTGCCAACTGATTGTCGATCCTTGGGCATCCACGATCGCCTTGGAAATTTCTTCATTCTTCGAAATCAAGCTGTATGGCGCGTTTAAAACTTTTAGCAGCGGCTCCGTGGTGTCTTTATACGGCCCCATCAACCAAAACGCATCGCCGATATCGCCGCGATAAGGAATCAGCAACAGTAACGGCAAATTCCAAGCCATGCAAAGACTCGTGAGCGGCCAGGCGGCCACAAGCAGGCCTGACGTCGGCACCAACAACGCGGGCCGTTTTCCGCTCAACCACGCGCCGGCACAGACGCCGACGCCGATCGCCTCATTACTTACTGGCACATAGGTAAAATGTCGATCGTTCGCCACCCGGGCCTGCAACACGGAAAAATCCGAGTCCGGCATGAGAGAAACAAAATCGACTCCCGATCTTTTCAATCCATCAACGACTGCATCGACCGCCGCGGTTTCCATAGTACCTCGCTGGTTCTTCACTTCCTGAATGTTGTAAGAATCCTCATAGTCGATCCGCTAACTGCGGTCGACTTTTTAGGGCCTCCAGCCTTTGCTGCGCAATTCATTGCGAACCTTCACCGCCACAGAGTAGTCGAAGATCTTGTCGAGCCGGGGTGGCTCTTTGAGCCCGACACGATCGATCACATGCTCGAGCGATTTACGTTGGATTTCTTCGCTGACAATGCCGTCCTGACTCAGGCTTGGACGCATCAACTCATAGATCTTCGCCGCGGCATCTTCTTTGACTCTGAGGAAGCGGATCAAAATGCCAATCGTCTGCGATCGTAGATCGCGGAAATGAATAAAGCCTTTGAGCGTCGCGCGGATAAACTTTTCTACTAACGTTGGATCGGACCCCAGCAGCTGGTCTGTGACGTTTATCGTGCCCTGAAGCTCGATCCATTCTTGATCGATGAACGAAACCAACTCGCGGAACCCCGCGTCCTGGGCCATCAAATTCGCCGGAATCGAAAGCATCGCGGCCTCGACGGTGCCGGCCTGCAGCGCAAAAAAGCGCGCCGTGCCCGAGCCGACCGGCATAATCGCGACATCGCGGCCGCCGTCCAAGCCGTGTTTTTTCAAGATTTCCCGCAAGAGCGAGTCGGGCCCGCTGCCGAGACTCGAAACGCCGACTTTTTTTCCTTTGAGATTTTCCACCGATCGAATATCCGAACGAGAGTAAAGCCAGAACATCGGGCGACTGAAGGTCGTAAACATGAAGCGGATCGGTGCGCCGCGCAGGATCGGCAGCAGGCCCGCACCGCCGGCGGTGGAAAATTTCACGTTTCCGCCGAGCAGTGCTTGCGTGCCGAGCGCCGAGGGCATGACGATCAGTTGCGCATCGAGCCCTTCTTGACGGTAATAACCGCGGTCCCGGGCAACCGCAAAAGCGGTCGCGGCCGGCGTGATCGCGGGGATTTGCACCGGCGTTTTCACAAGCTCCTGCGCGTTGTTGTTCGACGCCACGCATAAAAGCGCGACGACGATCAAGATCCTGAGCCAAATAGTCATTTCGATTCCTTTGTGTTATTCGAACGAGAGAGATCGAGATAATGAAACGGAAAGTAGCTTTCACCAGGATCAGTGTCAAGAAAGCTCTCGGAGGACGATGATGAAGTTCGGTGTTTTTCTGCCGGTGTCTGGCCGCGCCGCGAGCCGCAAGACGCTCATGCAAGCGGCGCAACAAGCCGAAGTGCTCGGCTACGATTCGGTGTGGGCGGCGGATCGTCTCGTCATGCCGTGGAAGATCGAAACCACTTATCCCTACAGCAAGGAAGCGACTTTCATCGTGCCGCCGGATCGGCCGTTTTTCGACACGCTCACGTGTCTGGCATTTTTGGCGGGATGCACGGAAAAAATTTACTTGGGTATGAGCGTGATGGTGCTACCCTATCGCCATCCACTGCACTGGGCGAAAATCGCGACGACCATCGACCAGCTTTCGACGGGGCGGCTCATCCTGGGCGTCGGCGTCGGCTGGATGGAAGAAGAATTCGCCGCCATGAACGCACCGTTCAAAGAGCGCGGCCAGGTTGCCGACGAGCAGTTAACTTTGCTCAAGCAACTTTGGACCGAGGAACACATCAGCTTTCGCGGCAAATACTACAACGCGGACGATATCGCCTTTAATCCGAAACCCTATCAGCAGCCGCGCCTGCCGATCTGGGTCGGTGGCGAAGGCAAATATGCGCAACGCCGCGCCGGTCAGTACGGCGACGCCTGGTTTCCCTACTTTGTCAGAGTCACACCGAAAGAATTGGCCGCCGGCTACGAAAACGTCCGCGCCGAGACCAAGAAAGCCGGCCGCAATCCGGACGAAGTCGAACTCGCCTGCTGCCTCCCCGTCGAGCTGACTGCCAGCGCCGGCCCGCAAATAACCGACTATCTAAAAGGCAGCATCGAGCAGGTGGTCGAAAGATTGAAAGAGTTCATCGACGTCGGTGCCATCCACATCGGCCTCCAGTTCATGATTCCCCACTACCCCGAGCGCCAGGAACAGATCGAACGCTTCGCTCGCGAAGCCTTGCCAAGTTTAAAAGCCTACGCGCAGACGTGATCGTGCGTCGTGATCGTGACTCGTCCAGAATTCATACACCACGAAGTGATTCATGATCTTACGCTCGCCCACGGAATGAAAATGGATGAGTTTTCCTCCGCATGTTGGCCCGCGACTCGTCATTCCCGCGTGCGCGGGTATGAGTGCGCCCATGAAGGCGCCACAACAGCACGGTGGGAGTCCGTGTCGGAGTAAGCCACAACTCCGTAGCCGAAGGTAACTGCGTCGCCGCGAGGTGGGGTGGAGAGCGACCTAAGGCGAACTGTCGGTCCGTAGGATGACGAACTCGATTCGGCGGGGAGCTGCGACGAGCCTGCTCATACATGGCGAAGTCCGAAAACCGCTGATCACGCTGGCGTGGTGGTAAGCGATGATCAGGCAGCCCAACGTGGTTGGAGACGGAACGACAAGAAGGTGTGGCGAGATAAGTGGGGAGACCTGCGGCGCAGGTGAGTAGCGCAGGAGTCAGAGTCTCCATAGTACCGCAGTGGGAAAACCCGCGAGAGGAGCGGAAAGCAAAGCCGCACCGAGGGAAGGGAGGCAGGAAGGTGGAGGCATGAGAACCACAACGGGAGCAAAACGCCGCGCCGGTAGTACCCGTAAGGGTTAGACAAGGCGCAGAAACGAGCGACCGGTATCGGTTGTGAGTGGAAGCCTCGCAGTGGAGCGAATGCATGTTGGCGGCGCTGGATAACGGCGTCATAGGGAGGCAAATAGCTAATGCCTTTTCGCGGTACAAGGATTGTTCACCATCAATGCAACCCATGTGTTAGCGAGCCAATCCCGATGAGGAACCCACCGACTGGAGAGCCGTGTGCGGGAGAACCGCACGCACGGTTCGGAGGGCGGGGACGGCGAAAGCCGTTCCCGACCCCTATCGGAAACGTTGCGGTTACTTAGGTATTCCAGGCTCTTCATTCTATAGATTAACCATGCGCGGTATTTTCGAAGGAGGCGCGAAGGTTGAAGGTTTTCGTAAGGTGCCCTGCCCAGACCGTTTGTAGACCGCTTGCATCTTGCGCAGTCCACGCAAATTTTAAACTATAGCAATACGAAGTAGGAATATTTGTTTCCCGAATCTTCGTGTCCTTCGTACTACTGTAGTTGAAAGCTTTCGTGGTTTGCGCAAATTCTTTGCGGCATTTGTGCCAAGTTGCTGAATAATGAGTAAATACCATCTCACCACGAAGCACACGAAGACCACGAAGGGTTAGGATCTTGATATTTTAAACTTTCGAACTTCGTGCTCTTCGTGACCTTCGTGGTAAACTCCGGTTCCCTGCTTTGGTTGCGGCTTTGCCGCGCTGCGCACTTT
>JBEVIO010000351.1:0-5997 GCA_040510635.1 Binatia bacterium
CAATACTTTTCCCGGGAACGCGCCGGTGGCGGCGCCGTTCTCAATTACCAGCTCGCCGTTAACAATCGTGTGCGGCACGCCCGCAGCTCTTTGAATCATGCGTGTTTCATTGCCGGGCAAATCCTGAACGTACTCCGGTTCTAGTGTATTGACAGTCGCCGGATCGAAGACCGCGACGTCCGCGGCAAAACCGGCGCGCAGCAAACCACGATCGCTCAAACCGAAAATCGAGGCGACGCGAAACGTAAGTTTGCCGACGGCTTCCTCCAAGCACATGATTCCATGATCGCGCACCCAGCAGCCGAGAAACGCTGTGCTGTATCCGAATCTCGCGTCATAGCCCATATGCGCGCCCGCGTCGGACTGTCCGATCATCACGGCGGGGTGTTTGAGAATTTCGCAAACCGCTTTTGCATCGCCTTGGGTATTGGTATGAACGAAGCGGGTTTCAAGATCTTCTTCGAGCGATAGATCCAAAAAGCAATCCAGACCATCTTTCCCTCGGGCGGCGGCAATTTCTTGCACGGTTTTGTGCTCGAAGGATTTATTCTTGGCGAGCTTAACATGATCAACGAAGATGACGTCCCATCGTTTGGGAAAAACCGAAGGCGATTGGTCTTCAATGGCCTCGACGCGAAGCTTCTTTCGGACATCCGGATCCGCAAACATCTGCTTTCTCACCGGTACCGGGTTGAACATCGCGGACTTCCAAGTTGGAAATTCGTCGAAGCACTGGGCGTCGCGCAAGGTGTAGCGGTTCTGGAAAGGTTTGGCCTGGGTCATGGCGTAGATCGGCAGCCCTTCCTCTTTGAAGACCCGTTCCGTGTTGGCGAGCATCTCTTGCCAATGATTGGGCCGGCTCCAGCTATGACTGATGCTCTGCCACAACACTGGCCGCCCGGTGCGCCGCGCCATCGCCGCAGCATAGGCGATACGGCCGCGGGAGTCGGCGCCGCCGCCGCTCAACTGCACGACGCCGGAGTTCATTTCGCCCAAAACGTCCAACAACGATCCAAGCTCGTCGTCGGAGGCGAGACGGCTGGCCACCGGTTTTTTGTCTTCACGGATGTGGCGCGGATTTTGATTGGTCGAAAAACCGACGGCGCCGGCGTCCATGCCTCGACGCACGAGATCTTGCATCTCGGCGATTTCTTCCGCTGTCGCCTGCCGTTCGACGGCTTCTTCGCCCATCACGTAATGGCGCACTGCGATATGGCCGATTAACGCGGCGGCATTGATACCGAGGCGGCTCCCGAGCGCATTAAGATACTCAGCCGTTGAAATCCATTTCCACTGCACGCCTTCTTCGAGCACCTTCCGGCTGATCGCTTCAACGCGCACGAAGCTCTTGATCACAGCGTCGCGGTTTTCCGCTTTCGCCGGCGCCAAGCTCAAACCACAGTTGCCAAGCACCACCGACGTCACCCCATGAAAACAAGACGAAGTGCCGAGCGGATCCCAAAATAACTGCGCGTCGAGATGGGTGTGCGGATCGATAAAGCCGGGCGCCACGGCTAAACCATCGACGTTGAGCGTCCGTGTCGCGCTCTCTTTAAGCCGGCCGATCTCGACGATTTTGCCGTTTCTAATACCGACATCACCGTTATAACTCGGCATGCCCGAGCCGTCGTAAATCCTGCCGCCTTTTAACAAGAGATCATACATAGCGCCCTCTCCTCATCGCGAATTCCCGCTCGGTTTGCGCGATCAGATTGCCTTGCGGTTAACTTAGTCGGAAGAACGTTAATCGATGTACGCAACGAGCGTCAAGGGCCGGGAATCTTAAGCCATCAGCTCACGCCGAGCCGGCCCCGGTAGGAACACGGACCGCGCCATCGGCAACTTCGAACACTTCGCCAAGATCGGCGTCAAGCTCTTCGAACTCAGCAATCTCGGAGGGAACAATGATCGACGCAGCGCCGATACCGGTCAAGCCGGTGGCGCAGTGAATTTTGACCAAAAATACTTGCCGGGGTCCGCACTGTAGCTCGTCCTGCTAGCACACTCGATTGAGCTGATCTCGAAGTCACTCGATCCTTTGCATGCTCAAATGTGGCTCGTAAAGCATCTGGATCACGATGCCGTCGGGGTCCGCGCAGTAAAACGACGCGCTGCCGTCGCGGTGCGCTTTGAACGGGTGAACGATGCGCACCCCCTTGGCGATAAACTCCTGTTCCAATTCTTTTACCCGCTCGGTGCTTTCGACGATGAAGCCCAGGTGATCCAATTGCTTTTCTTCCGCGCTCGCCGCGAAATTTGCCGAGACAGCATGGATTGCAATGTTGTCGCAGCCTGAAGAAAGATACACGTTCTCGGCATCAGGCTCCCAGACCACGTCCATGCCAAGAATTTCTTGGTAAAAAGTTTTTGATTGCGCCACGTTCTTAACTTTGAGAGCGACATGACGCATGCCTTTTAGTCCTGCGATTCGACCCATAGTCGAACTATAACACAATCAAAGGAAAATCCGGACCGGCTATCCATGTTTCGCCCTTGCCATGCCGCGTCAAAAGCGGGATATTTTCCTCATGAAGGAAGCGCTCTGGTGGCATGCGGAGGGCGACGGCAAGGCACTCTGCACGCTTTGTCCGCGCTTTTGCCGCATCGGCGAGGGCCAAGCTGGTTTTTGCTACATTCGCAAGAACATCGGCGGCAAGCTGTACTCGCTCGGTTATGGAACGTCGACGGGCTTCGCCATCGATCCCATCGAAAAGAAACCGCTCAATCACTTTTTACCGGGAAGCGAAATCTTGAGCTTCGGCACGGCCGGTTGCAACTTGGGCTGCCGCTTTTGTCAGAACTGGAGCATCAGCAAGGCCAAGCTCGATGAAGCGCAGAGCCTTCAGATCGGCCCCGAACAAGTCGTCCAGCTCGCGCTCAAACACCGCGTGCCCGCGATCGCCTTCACCTATAATGATCCGGTGATCTGGGGCGAGTTTGTCATCGACATTTCGCATGTCGCGCGTGAACGCGGGCTCAAAAGCGTCATGGTCACCGCCGGCTACATTACGCCCGAGGCCCGGCCGGAAGTCTTTCGGCATATCGACGCCGCCAACGTCGATCTCAAAGCTTTCAGCGAACGCTTCTATCACAAACTGACCTTCTCTCATCTCGATCCGGTGCTCGCTACGCTCAATTGGCTCAAACACGAAACGGACATTTGGTTCGAGATCACCAACCTGATGATCCCCGGCGAAAACGACGATCCCGATGAAACCAAGCGGCTTTGCGAGTGGATCGTTAGCCACCTCGGCGATGCCGTACCGGTGCATTTCACAGCGTTTCATCCGGATTTTAAGTTGACGGATAAACCACGCACACCAGCGACGACCCTCGCGCGCGCGCGCGCGATCGCGAAATCATCCGGCATCAAATTCGCCTACGTCGGCAACGTCTACGACGACGAAGGACAAACGACCTACTGTTCGGCCTGCTCGCGAGCCTTGATCCGCCGCTCTTGGCACGAGATCTTGGAGAACAATCTCCACGGTGATCGCTGTCCGTGCGGCGAGCCTCTTCCTGGATTTTTCGCGCCCGACCGAGCGCCACACTTTCGCCGGCGCGGATCGCGGCGGCTCCAACAATAAACGCCGCGGAGTCGCTCCTAGCCAAGAAGCGCGAATTATGTTTTATAGAAAGCGCGGCGCTGGCCGCTGCCATGGCGAAGAGACCGACACAAAAACCGAACCGTAACACTCCGCCCCACCTCGATATCCTTGAGGATATCAGCGCCCTGATCAGCCATTCCCATAACCTGCAGGAGACACTCGAGCGGATCGTCGCCACCGTAGCCGAAAGAATGCAGACCGAAGTCTGTTCGATTTACATCCTGGACCGCAACACCACCCGGCTCACCTTACGCGCGACCATGGGCTTGGACCAGGAATCGGTCGACAAAGTCTCCATGAGCATAGGCGAGGGACTAACGGGCTTGGTGATCGAGCGCATGAAGCCGGTGATGGTCGCTGATACGCTGGCACATCCGCGTTACAAATATTTCCCGGAAACCCATGAAGAGCATTTTCACTCCTTTCTCGGCGTGCCGCTGTTTCAACAAAAAATACCGCTCGGCGTCTTGGTCGTACAGACGTCGAGGCGGCGCGAATTTTCCCGCGATGAAATTCGCTTGCTCACGACGATTTCGGGGCAAGCGGCGAGCATTCTGGTTCAAGCGCGCCTCGCCGACTCTCTGAAGAGCAAAGAGCAGGAACGCAAGGAATTTGAAAAGCGCATGAACGAGGCGATGCGCAAGCTGCGCTCCTACGAGGGGAATCGCCGTGAAAAAACCGCTAAAACCAAACGGGGCTGGCGCGGTCGTTTAAACGGCCTGGCGGCATCGCCGGGATTTGGCCGCGGTCGAGCATTCGTTTTGGAGCCGCGCATGGATCTGAGCGCGATCAAGAAGAAACTCGCAAAAAACCCGCAGCGCGAGATCAACCGCTTTCGCGGCGCCGTGGAGCGCGGCATCGAACAGGTTCACGTGGTCAAGAATCGCATGAACTTTTTGATCTCCAAAGAGGAAAGCGCGATTTTCGACGTTTACCGACTGATCTTGGAAGATCCTACGCTGATCGAGCAAATCGAAAATCAGATTTCAAAAGAAAAATATGTGGCCGAATACGCGATCAGAGTGGTTTTTGAACGTTACTTGAATTCGATCGCGAAAATCGACGATCCCTATCTGCGCGAGCGCACCACCGACGTCAGGGACGCGGCGCAACGGCTGCTGGAAAATCTCAACGGCTTGTCGGGCCAGCCCTACAATATTCCCGACGACGCAGTCCTGGTCGCGGAAGACCTCTCGCCGGCAGATCTCAGCATGCTTGAAGGAGATAAGTTTAAGGGCATCGCGCTGGCGACCGGCGGCGTCACTTCACACGCTTCAATCTTGGCGAAATCATTCGAGATTCCGACCGTGGTTGCTATCGAGGGGTTGATGGAAGCGGTGCATCAAGGCGATATGCTGATCATCGATGGCAACGCCGCGAATATTCACGTCAACCCGAATCCGGAAGTGATCCGCGAATACAACCGCTTGGAACGCGACTATGCCGAGCTGAACCGTGAGCTCGGCGAGCTCAAGAATTTGCCGGCGGAAACGACCGATGGCCGCCGCGTCTCGCTTTACGCAAACATCGGTTTGCTCAGCGACGTGGCTTTCGCCCAACTCCACGGCGCCCAAGGTATCGGTCTTTACCGAACTGAGATTCCGTTTCTATCGCATCGGGACTTTCCGAGCGAAGAAGAACAGTATTCGCTTTACAGCCGGGTCGTCGAAGCTATGGCGGGCAGGCCGGTGACCATTCGAACTTTGGACATCGGCGCGGATAAATACCCGACCTACATGCGCAGCGTGACAGCCGAGCCAAACCCGTTTTTGGGCTGGCGTTCGATCCGTATTTCGCTGGAAGTCGAAGAGATTTTCAAAACCCAACTGCGCGCTATTCTCCGGGCCGGCGATCTCGGTCGAGTTCGGCTGCTGGTTCCCATGATCTCAAGTCTCGAAGAAATTCAGAAAGTCAAAGAAATTCTCGCCGAAGCCAAACATGAGCTCGATCGGGAAGGCACTCCCTATGATCGGCAGATGGAGCTCGGCATAATGGTGGAAGTACCTGCCGCCGTCCAACTCGCCGACCGTTTTCTGCGCGAAGTCGATTTCCTGAGTATCGGAACCAACGATCTGATCCAGTACCTCCTCGCCGTCGATCGCAGCAATCGCAGGGTGGCAAACCTGTACGAACCGTTGCACCCCGCGGTTCTGTCCGCCCTGAACTCGACTATCGCTGCCGGCAAGCGAGAGGGGAAACGGGTGGGCATGTGCGGTGAAATGGCGGGTGACCCGCTTTGCGCGATCTTGCTGCTCGGCATGGGTCTGGAAGAGTTCAGCACGGGCTCGCTTTACATTCCGGTCATCAAGAAAGCGATTCGCTCGATTAGCTATCAAGGCGCCAAAGCCGTTGCCGAAATCGTTCTCGAAATGGATGAAGTGGGTGAAAT
>JBEVIO010000352.1:0-3146 GCA_040510635.1 Binatia bacterium
TTACGTTGCCGACCGGGAAAACAACCGGGTGCAAGTCTTCGATGGCAACGGCAAATACGAAACCCAGTGGAACAACCTGCACCGGCCCTGCGCGCTCTATATGGATACCACGAAGAAAGATCCAATCTGCTACGTCGGTGAATTGGGCCCCGGATTGGGCGTCAACAAAGACGCGCCGAACTTGGGCAATCGAGTCGACATTTATGACAAGACCGGCAAGCGGTTGGCGCGCTTGGGCGATATTTGCCCGGGCGAAAAGCCGGGACAGTTCATCGCGCCGCACGGCATCGCCATCGACTCGCGCGGCGACATTTACGTCGGCGAAGTGTCGTGGACGATTATGGGTCAGCGCCTGCAGCCGCCGCGCGAGCTGCGCAGTCTACAGAAGTTGAAAAAGCTGGATTAACAGATGTGACCACGAAGGAACCCAGCGCGGCAGAGCCGCAACCCAAGGAGAAAATAGGATTCACCGCAGAGACATAGAGTTCGCCGAGTTTCGGAGTATTTTTTATCAAAAACTCGTTGCTCCGCGCCCCCCGCGCCTCCGCGGTGAATTCGCTTCTAGATCGAGACAATCAGAATAGCCACTAAGAAATTTGCGCGAGCAGCGAAGACTCTAAAGTATAGTAGTACGAAGGGCACGAAGTTAGCTTTCGTAAGTCAGGAGTCAATCATGCAGAGTAACATTACTCAACAGCGTGTGCCGATTCATGGTGATCCCGGCCACTGGGTCCATGTGAGCGAAAGTCCACGCCATGTGCGCGTTATGTTCGGCGGCGAGACGATTGCGGACAGCAAGCGCGCCAAGCTCTTACGCGAGGCGGAGATTTTGCCGGCTTATTACTTTCCCAAAGAAGACGTGCGTACGGACCTTTTCGTGCCGAGTCAAAACAAGAGCGAGTGTCCGATCAAAGGTGAAGCTTCGTATTGGTCCATTCAAGTCGGTGAGCGCCGCGCCGAAGACGCGGCGTGGAGTTACCCGGCACCGCGCCCCGAGGCGGCGAGCCTGAAAAATCATTTTGCTTTCGAATGGCCTAAAATGGACAAGTGGATGGAAGAAGACGAGGAGCTTTTCAAGCACGCGCGCGATCCCTACAAGCGCGTCGACGCACTGCCGAGCAAGCGCCATGTGCGCGTCGTCGTCGACGGCTACACGGTGGCCGAGACGCACCGGCCGCATCTCGTTTTCGAGACCAATCACCCGGTGCGTTATTACATTCCTCAAGAAGACGTGCGGATGGAACTGCTCGCGCCGAGCGCGACCACTTCACGCTGCCCTTACAAAGGGCCGGCGTCGTACTGGTCGGTGCAGATCCGCGGCGAGACTTTCAGCGACCTTGTTTGGGGTTATATGGAGCCGATCGCGGAGATTCCAAAAATCAAAGGACTCCTCTGTTTCTTTCACGAGCGCGGCTGCGACATCTACGTCGACGGCGAATTGATGCCGACGCCGCAGACCAAATGGGCGCATCCGCTAAGAATGTGATTTGAATCTCCGGCGATATGCGCGCGCTTCACTGGGATGGTCGCGAGCTCACCTTCAATTCTGCTTACCGTGCGCCGACCGCCGGCTCTCGATCTGCGCTGATCCAGGTGCATCTAGCCGGCATCTGCTCCACGGATCTGCAAATCTTCAAAGGCTACATGAGTTTTACGGGCGTGCCGGGCCACGAGTTCGTCGGTTCGGTCAGTGACGGGCCGGGCGAGCTGATCGGCAAGCGCGTCGCGGGCGAGATCAATTTCGCTTGCGGTCAATGCGCTGCTTGCCGGCAAGATTCAAGCCGGCACTGTCCCAATCGATCCGTGATGGGCATTGTCAACGCGGATGGCGCATTCGCCGAATGGGTATCCGTGCCTTTGGAAAATTTACACGTCGTTCCCGATAACGTCAGCGACGAAGAAGCGGTCTTCACGGAGCCTCTCGCCGCGGCGTTCGAGATTCTCACGCAGATTCAAATCAACCCCGGCGACGAGGTGCTTGTGCTCGGGGACGGCAAGTTAGGGAATCTTTGCGCGCAGGTGTTGCAACTCACGGGCGCGAAGGTAACGGCGCTCGGAAAACACACCGATAAATTGGCTTTGATCAAGAAAGCGGGCGTGAGGACGATTCAACTGAGTGACTGGTTCCGCTTCGGGCCTCGAGCTGGCGCTTTCGGCCGTGCGGCCGCGCGGCACGTTGGTTCTCAAGAGCACGATTGCGGGAAATCATCAGGTGTCGCTAGCGCCGATCGTGATCCATGAAATTAACGTGATCGGTTCGCGCTGCGGACCATTTCCCGACGCGTTGGCGGCGCTAGCCGCGAAGCAAATCTCGGTAACGCCGTTGATCGAGAAGATTTATGCTTTGAACGAGGGCTTAGCCGCGGTCGCACATGCGGCAAGGCCGGGAGCGCGAAAGATTTTGCTCAAGCCCTTGTAAAGCCGATATGCCGGGCCATTCTATCTAACGGGCGCGATTTATTCCGGTTGATCAAAAGCCGGATCCCCGCTCGGTGAGAAAAGCCAATTCTTCTGCGGTGGATTCGCGTCCGAGAATGTTATTGCGGTGCGGAAAACGGCCGAAGCGGTCGATAATGTCGCGATGGCGCATCGCGAAATTGAGGTATTCTTCGAAGGTGCTCCTTTGTTCCATTGGAACGCTCGCCACTAATTCAGTCAAGCATTCGACCGATTTTGCTTGGTGTTCGCGCGATTCCGCGTGCTCCAGAGGGAGGTAAAAGAAAACCCTTTCGATTGGCCGCAGCTCGCGATCACTACGTCCATGGAGACCTTCGAGGCACCACGTGAGCGCTTTTGAGTCGCAGGAGAACGCCCGGGCCGTGTCTCGGTAAATATTGCGCGGGAATTGGTCGGTAAGAATAATGAACGCCAACCGCCCGCGCGCCGTTGCCCGCCATGCGTTTAGCTCTCCCGCGGCCGCCGCTCGCACACTTGCTTCGAAGCGCCGGCTTATCTTGTCGTCGGTCTCGCGATTTTTCGACCACCAAAGCTCGGCTTGTTCTTTGGCGATCACGGCATCATCGAGATGGGTGCCGAACCAAAAATCTAGAATGCACTCGATATTCATGCGTGCGTCGATCTATCCACGCTTGACTGGTTTCACAATTAGAGACTCGACAAAATTTTTCGCCGTTGCTAGATCGTAC
>JBEVIO010000353.1:0-4787 GCA_040510635.1 Binatia bacterium
TCACTGCTACGCTAACGTCGGACGATTCGTAGAAGCTCCAGCGGAATCCGCTGATAAGATAGACGACCGGATTGAACAGCGTGACCGTGCGCCACCCCGGCGGCAGCATGTCAATTGAATAAAAGGCGCCCCCTAAAAAGGTCAACGGCGTCACGATCAGCATGGGGATGAACTGCAACTGCTCGAAGCCTTTCGCCCAAATGCCGATGATGAAGCCGAACAAGCTGAAAGTCGTCGCTGTTAGCACTAGGAATGCGATCATCCAGAATGGATGCAAGATTTTAATCGGCACGAACAGCGACGCCGTGGCCAGAATGATCAGTCCCAGGACCATCGATTTGGTCGCCGCGGCGCCGACGTAGGCGAGGACGATTTCTAGATACGACACGGGCGCCGACAAGAGTTCGTAGATCGTGCCGGTGAACTTCGGAAAATGAATGCCGAAGGAGGCATTGAAAATGCTTTGGGTGAACAACGACAGCATGACCAGCCCCGGCACGATAAAGGCGCCGTAGACGACGCCATCCACCTCGGTCATGCGCGAGCCGATCGCGGCGCCGAAGACCACGAAATAAAGCGAGGTTGTGATCACGGGCGTCACGAGACTCTGCCAGAGCGTGCGTAGGGCACGCGCCATCTCGAATTTGTAAATCGCCCAGACGCCGTAGCGGTTGAATGCCAACGAGCTCATTGACGATCGCTCACCAAGCTCACGAAAATGTCCTCGAGCGAGCTCTGACGAGTGTTCAGGTCCTTGAACCCGATTCCCAGTTCGCTCAACCGCTCGAGCAAGGTTGAAATGCCCTTGCGCTCATCACCGGAGTCAAACGTGTACTCCAGCTCGTGCCCGGCGGCTCTCAAAGCCAGGCGCCAGTCACTCAACTCGAGAGGGATCGAGGCCAGCGGCTTCAGCAGACTTAGCGTAAGCTGTTTTTTGCCGAGCTTTTTCATGAGCTCGATTTTCTCCTCGACCACGATCATCTCGCCTTTGTGAATCACTCCGATCCGGTCCGCCATTTCCTCGGCTTCGTCGATATAGTGAGTGGTCAAGATAATCGTCACGCCGCTTTCGCGCAGCCGCCGCACGAGCGCCCACATGTCACGGCGCAGCTCCACGTCCACTCCCGCCGTCGGCTCGTCCAGAAAAAGGATCTCCGGTTCGTGTGAGAGCGCTTTGGCGATCAGCACGCGCCGCTTCATGCCGCCCGACAGCGTCATGATTTTGCTATCGCGTTTTTCCCAGAGCGAGAGATCGCGCAGCACTTTTTCGATAAGTGCCGGATTCGGCGCGCGCCCGAACAGTCCGCGGCTGAAGGTCACCGTCGCCCGTACGGTCTCGAACGTATCGGTGGTGAGCTCCTGAGGCACCAGGCCGATCTTCGTGCGCGCGGCGCGATATTCACGCGCGATGTCGTGACCGTCGACGAGCACAACCCCCGCACTCGGCGTGACGATACCGCAAACGATATTGATCAAGGTCGTCTTGCCCGCGCCGTTGGGGCCTAATAGAGCGAAGATTTCACCCTTGCGGATTTCGAGGTCGATGCGCTTTAGCGCATGAAAGCCCGAAGCATAGGTCTTGGTCAGATTCGAAATCGAGATGACCGGCGGCATCCCGTGACCTTGGCGAAATTGCGAAACAGCTCGCGCGTCGGACGCGTGCCTTCCAGCGCCACTCAGTGGTAACATCATAATAGACAACGCAATGACTCCCAACCGAACGCTTCATCACCTCTCATAGAGAACAGGCAATACAATTATATTAGTTTGTGGGAGAAACTTGCCTAAATCAACTCAGCGCTGCATCTAACTACTCTTAGCTTCGTTTGCCTTTACAGGCTCAACGCGCAGCTCTATCATCGCCAACTGATAGGCAGCGTTAGGATAAAAAGGCGATCCGTCTTTCAAAGTATTTAATCTTTTGCTTGCTAAAAGCGAAAAAAGGAGATCGACAATGACATTGAACCATTCGATTCACGCCCTGATGGTTGGCATGAGTGAAAACTGGTGGCGTGCAGGGATCATGCCTTGCGTGCGGAGCGATTTGGAACGGGACAAGCCGGTGGCTTATATTTTTTGGCTCGTCGAAGGTCCCAACGGACCGGTGGTTGTCGACACCGGATATCATCCGGACTACGTCACGCCGGAATGGGCCAAAGGGAAAAATTTTATCGATGCGCCGACACTGCTCCGGGAGCTCGGCGTCAAAGCGGAGGAGATCAAGACCGTCATCGTCACGCATTTTCATCAAGATCATTTTACCGGCTTGGATTATTTTCCTAGCGCCAAATTTGTCATGCAGCGTGCCGAGCTGGATTTTTGGACCGGACCGCTCATGCGCCACGAGATCTTCGACAGACAAATCCGTCCTAAAGTGCGCCCAGCGCTGGAACGATTGAGGCAAGAAGGGCGGATCGAATTAATCGACGGAGACGGCGAGCTTTATCCGGGACTGGAGCTTCTCAAGGCCGGGGGGCACACACCTGGATCGCAGATGGTGGCTCTGCAAACGGCGGCCGGCAAGGCCGTCCTCTGCGGCGACATCGCGTACACTTATAAAAATGTTCGCGATCGTCACCCGGTGGGTTGGTATTACGATTTGGGCAATACCGTGGTTGCGCTCGAACGCGCTCTTTCCACCGCCACTCGGCCGGATCTCGCTTTTCCTAACCATGATACGGAACTCATGGAAGGTAAGCGCGTCGTCCGCGTTGTCTGACGAAGTCCCTGGCAGTGGGCTGAGGATTATCAAGAATTTACGAAACGGCACCTTCCTTGTGTAGATTTTGTGGTTTGTTAATAGTTTTGAGCTATAGTTGCTGGTGCTCATGGTTGTGACGCCATTTTAAGTTTAAAGTTCAACGGCTCGTCGAAAAACGAGAAGAAAAAATGACAGAAAAAATACTTGTCGTGCAAGGTGGAAAACTGATCGACGGCACCGGACGGGTGCCGCTCGAGAATTCCGTCATCGTGAT
The DNA here is from genome assembly GCA_040510635.1 of Binatia bacterium. Classification (GTDB taxonomy): domain Bacteria; phylum Desulfobacterota; class Binatia; order UBA9968; family UBA9968; genus DP-20. Next base: position 2,976 of record JBEVIO010000353.1, read on the forward strand.
CCAGGCAGGCAGGTTTCAAGCAGTCGGGAGGAGCGGCGAAGTTTCCATTCCCGCCAACGCTGAGATCATTGATGTCAGGGGCAAGAGCGTCCTGCCGGGTTTTATCGATGGGCATGGCCATTTGGAGGACTTTCATGGCGAGCTCTATCTCCATTTAGGAATTACTACCTGCGCCAATATCGAACTGTACCAAGACGGCCCATGGACCTTGGCGCAAAAACAGGGGACCGCGCTGGGAAAAATTCGCGGTCCACGGATCTGGATGTCGGGCCGAGCGATCGGCGGCGTCAGCACTTGGCATGATGCCTTCGGTTCGCGCACCATTCGCGACAACATCATCACCACAACGCCGGAAGAAGTGCGCCGGGCGGTGCAGCGCAAAAAGGAACGTGGCTGCGATATCCTCAAGGTCAATGAATTTCTCTCCATGGACTTGGTGAAGGTTGCTTGCGACGAAGCTCATCGGCTCGGTATGCCAGTGGCCGCCCACAGTTGGGATGTGGTCGGCTCCGCCAATGCGGGCGTTGACGCCATCGAGCATATCTGGTCGGTAGGTTACAGCTCCATTCCCTATGCTCCCGCCAGACGCAAGCTCGCCGAGGATCGACTCGGCGGCGTGATCGATCAAGAGCTCGCCGGCGCTTATTATCAGACGGAAAATTACGACGTGGTGATCGGCGCGATGGTGGAACACCAGGTCGCGTGGACGCCGACCATTGCCAAATGGCTGCGGCCGCTTTCGTCGAACGCCGAACGCTTTAGAAAAAGAGAAAACGAGATCTTGAACGATCCCCAGGCCGATCTTCCTGCGGCGGTGCGCGCAGTGACCGACAACTCTTATGAAAAATTGCTCAAGCGGTATACGCCGGCGCAGCGCGAGCAAGCCAAAGTCGGTTATGAAAAAGCCAAGGAATTTATCCGGCGTTTCGTCGAAGCCGGCGGCATTCTGAAAGAAGGCTCGGACCCGCCGCGCGGTATGGCGGCCTTGTTAATGCATCAGGCGCTGGCGATGGACGTGGAGGCCGGCGTGCCGCCGCTGACCGCGATCCAAGCGGCTACCCTGAACGTAGCTAGGACTTTCAAAAAGGACAAAGACTACGGCAGCGTCGAGGTCGGCAAGGTTGCGGATCTTTCCATCGTCGAAGGTGATCCGCTGCAAGACATCTGGATGACGCAAAACGTTAAGACCGTCATCATGGACGGCAAGGTCATCGATAGCGGATTTACGAAATACAAGAATCCGATCGCGTCATTTTATTCCTATCAAAGCCTACCGCTGGACCTCGAAATAGCGCCGCTGTTTCTCACCGAGGGCTCCGGGCCGACGACATTGAAGGTGCGGGGGCAAGGCGGCATGTGGCCATTCCACCGTGTAATGCTGAACGGCGAGCCGCTGCCGACAAGCTTTGTCTCGAAGGACGAGCTTAAGGCGACCATTCCCCCCGAGGCTATTCCAACCGCGGGTACGTACGTCGTCACGCTCAAGTGCGAAGGCGAAGCGTTCCCGGAGTCTCACCGCGCCCATCTCGTGGTGGGGTTTAAGCCAGAGTGAATTGCGTGATTGAGGCTGCTTTCCAGGCTTTGAAAAATCCAAAAGACAGTCTAGTCATAATAGTCATACCCACGGCGATCCTCTCTAGTTTTGGCTAGTCTCGAAAGCGAGAGGAGTGCCAGATCCTCAACGTGGAGAGGTTTCGCACTCGCGAGCTATCGTAAATTTATGGAACATCGTGAGCGGACAACGAGCAGCGTCAGGTGTAACTCCGGCGGCGTTGTTCTTGCTTAGATTAGAAGTAGAGCAAGAATGCGAAG
>JBEVIO010000354.1:0-3046 GCA_040510635.1 Binatia bacterium
TACCCGGGGCGCGGAGGGCATGAGCCTCTTTCGTCCGGGTTTAGCGGTGAAACATTTTCCCACCGAACCGCGCGACGTTTTCGACGTGACCGGCGCGGGGGACACCGTCGTTGCGGTTTGCGCGCTGGCGCTCGCGGGCGGCGCCAGCTATGACGATGCGGCAGTGCTGGCAAATATCGCTGCAGGCTTCGTCGGCGATGAAGTTGGTACGGTGGCGGTAAAAAGCGCAAGGATCAGGCGCGCGATCAAGGACAGCCTATGAAAAGCATGACTGGGTACGGTGAAGGGTCCCAAAACGTTCGGGGCACGAAAATCACCGTGCAGATCCGCAGTCTCAATCATCGTCATTTGGACATGCAGTTGAGAGTGCCGCGCGAGTATCTTTCGTTCGAAGAAGAGATTCGCAAAGCGATTCGCGAAAAAATCTCGCGTGGACGAATAGATTTATTCGTCAATCGATACGGCGCCAAAGTCCAGGCAAGAAAATTGGAGATGGACGAAGGACTGGTCGGGCAATACATCGCCGGACTGAAGCAGCTCAAGAAAAGATATCATCTTGGGGGCGAGGTCGGCGTTTCGATGCTGACTCATATCGGCGACCTCTTTCACGTCCGTGAGGTCGAGGCGGATCACGGCGGCGAGCGCGATACCCTGCTCAAGGCGGTCAATGGCGCGCTTAAAAAACTCGAACGCTCGCGCGAGCGCGAGGGCGCCCAATTGAAGGCGGACATGGAGGGCCAGATCGAGCATATAAGACAAATCGCGCTTGCGCTGGAAGAACGCGCCGCGGAAAACGGCGTGCGATTGCAACCGCCTTCGGCGGAAGGGCAAACCGCAGCGCGCGACGGGGTGGAAATCACCGCAATGGTTTCAAAGGGCGACATCAACGAAGAAATAGTCCGGTTGAAGACCCACGTTGCAGCCCTGGGGCGCGTGACTCGCGAACGCGAACCGGTCGGAAAAAAAATCGATTTTATGCTCCAGGAAGTCAACCGGGAACTGAATACGATCAGTTCGAAGGTGCCGAATTTGCCCGTCATCCAGCTCGTTCTCCAAGGCAAGGAGCGGGTCGAAAAGGTCCGCGAGCAAACTCAAAACGTAGAATGATCAAGCAGTCAAGCCAAATCGCCAAACGACAGGGGATTATCTTCATCTTATCGGCGCCGTCCGGCGCCGGGAAAACGACGCTGTACCACGGCCTGCGCAAGGCCTATCCTGACATCAAACTGTCGGTTTCCTGCACGACTCGCGCCCAGCGTAAAGGCGAAGTCAACGGTCAGGATTATCGCTTTATTAGGGCTGAACAGTTCGAGGCTATGAAGTCCAACGGAGAATTCGCCGAGTGGGCTAGTGTTCACGGTAATTCCTATGGAACGCCACGAAAACCACTCGATTACAGCGTTCAATCCGGGCGCGACATACTCTTGGATATCGACGTACAGGGCGCGCGCCAAATCAAACAGGCTTACCCTAATGCGGTATCAATCTTTCTTTTACCACCCTCGTTGCGGGAATTGCGACGTCGCCTGGCGGCGCGCGGCACGGACGGAAAGGAAATCATCCGCCGCCGGCTGGCCAATGCCCAAGATGAAATCAAGGAGAGAATCTATTATGATTACTACGTGGTTAACCGGGAAGTGAATGAAGCCGTGCGGGTCTTGAGCTCGATAGTCGAGGCCGAGCGGTCGAAAGTCTCCCGAGTGACTGAGTGGCGAATTGATTCGCTCCGCCAGAAGGCGCGGTGAAATGAGTCATGGGCAAAGACGGTAAACTTAGCGATCTTGTTGAAAAAGTCCAAGCCTATTATCCAGCCGCGGACGTCGATCTTCTGCGCAAAGCCTACGAATTTTCCGCCAAAGTCCATCAGGGTCAAAAACGGCTGTCGGGCGAGCCGTTTCTCATTCATCCACTCGCGGTTGCCAGCATCATCGCCGACTTGAAGCTCGATGTACCCAGCGTCGTCAGCGGGCTGTTACACGATACCGTCGAAGATACCCTGACGACGTTGGATGAGCTCAAAGGCCTTTTTGGTCACGAGATTGGGGCGCTCGTCGACGGCGTCACGAAATTGGGCCGGGCCAATTTCAGCAGCCGCGAAGAAAAACAGGCGGAGAATTTCCGCAAGATGCTGCTGGCGATGGGGAAAGATGTCCGGGTGATTCTGATCAAGCTCGCCGACCGGGTGCACAACATGCGCACGCTCGATCATATGCCGCCGGAAAAACAAATCCTCACCGCACAAGAAACTTTGGATATCTATGCGCCGTTGTCGCATCGGCTCGGTATCGCCTGGATCAAGAGCGAGCTCGAAGACTTGTCACTCAAGTATTTGCACCCGGAGATTTACTATCAGCTCAAGCGCAACGTCGCGAAGAAAAAAACCGACCGGGAAAAATATACCGAAGAAGTGATCTCGATCATTACCAAGAAGCTCGAAGCGGAAGGCATCGAAGCCGATGTATCGGGTCGGCCCAAACATTTCTACAGTATCTATCAGAAAATGGAGAGCCAGAATCTGCTTTACGATCAGATCTATGATTTAGTCGCTTTTCGCATTTTGGTCGATACCCAGCGCGAGTGTTACGAAGCACTGGGTGTGGTGCATTCCCAATGGCGCCCGGTGCCGGGGCGGTTCAAGGACTATATCGCCCTGCCCAAGCTCAATATGTATCAATCGCTGCATACGAGCGTGATTGGACCTTACGGCGAACGGATCGAGATTCAGATTCGCACCCATGAAATGCATCGGGTTGCCGAGGAAGGTATCGCGGCCCACTGGCGTTACAAAGACGGGGAAGAGTTTCAGGTCAGCGACATTCAAAGATTTGCATGGCTCCGGCAGCTGCTCGAGTGGCAGGAAAATCTCCAAGATCCGCAAGAATTCTTGCATAGCTTAAAAGAAGATTTGTTCTCGACCTCGATGTACGTGTTTACGCCCAAAGGGGATCTTTTGAATTTCCCCAAAGGCTCTACGGTCATCGATTTTGCCTACCGGATTCATACCGAGGTGGGGCACCGTTGTTCGGGCGCGCGGGTCAACGGCCAG
>JBEVIO010000355.1:0-3815 GCA_040510635.1 Binatia bacterium
GATTCACAGCGTCATTTATAAGTCGCGTGCCGACATCGGCAGTGTTCTGCACTGCCATCCTCGATTCAGCATTCTCGTGGGTCTGCAGGAGTCCAGTCTTATCCCATTCAATCGCGACGCCAGGTTGTTTGCCGACGGCGTGCCGATTTTTCCGAACAGCGCCGGCATCAATTCCGAAAAGCTCGCTGCGCAGATGTTGGAAGCGATGGGCGACCACTACGCGGTGTTTCTCAAAGGCCACGGCATCGTCGTGTCAGAGCAAACCATCGAGGGCAACGCTGTCTCGGCGATCCGGCTGGAAAGGGCCGCGCGCGATCAAATCTTGCTCTCATCGTTCACCCAACCCAAACCTCTGTCCGACGGCGGAAGAAGTCGACTCAGATCTCGCATGGATCATCCCTACCGAATATGGCCCTACCTTTTATATCAACACGGGATCAAATCGAAAAAGGATGCGCGGAAACTCACCCGGTCGATGTTGAAGCAAATTTGGCCGGACGAAATCAAGTTATAACTGGCGGACATCTAGTCTGACGTGCGATTTGAGCTCGACGCGACGCCGCTTGAATGCCAGGCGTCTCAGATTTTCTGAGACCGTAACTTTCTCCAATTAGTAACCTAGGTCTTTATTAATCAGCGGAATCGGCTCGCCCGAGAGAAATTTTCTCAAATTGTTTTGGAAAATCGGAATCAAGCGCTGCCAGCGCTTGGGTGTAAAGCCGGCGATGCGCGGCGTGATGATTACATTGTCGAGATGCCATAATTCAGAATCTGGCGGCAGCGGCTGACGCGGCAGCGCGTCGAGTACCGCGCCCGCGATCCATTTTTCCCTCAACGTCTGCGTCAGATGGTCTTCTTTGATCGCCTTTCCAGCCGTGAGGTTAATGAGAAAAGCGGACTTCTTCATCAGCCTGAGTTCCTCCAGGCCAAGAATGCCAAACAAGGCTGGAGTCGACGGCAGGGTAATAACGAGAAAATCGGATTGCGTGAGCAAATCTTTGAGCCGATCGGCAGTCCAAAGCTCGTCGACGAAATCGGGCTTGGCGGCCGCAACTCTTTTCACGCCCAAAACTCGCATGTCGAACGCTTTGGCCCGGCGCGCCACCGCGGAGCCGATCGTGCCGAGACCGAGAACACCCAGGGTCATGCCGGAAATTTCCAGCGGCATGGTTCGCTCCCAGCGTGATTCCAGTTGGGCGTGAAAGAAATTCGGAAATTGTTTTGCTAGGAGGAGAACGCTACCCAAGGCAAACTCGGCGAATTGAACGCCGTCGATCGCCGGAATGACGCTTGCGGCGACGTGGCTCGTTCGCAGTGCCGGATCGATAAGCTCAAACGCCGTGCCGCGCGTAAACTGAACCCACTTCAAAGAAATCAGACGTCGCAGCAAGTCATCGCTCACCTTCGCGTCTGTAAAGACGATCTCGACTTTAGCGAGCCAGTGCGGATCGGCCTCTTCTTCTTTGCCGTGCCAAAACTCGGCGCGCATCTCATGGCGCCTTAGTTCTTCGACCCAATGATCGGGCAAGTTTTCGACTCGTATCCAAACGCGTCTAGATTCCATAATTTCGTATTCCGTATTCCGTGGCGCTAGAGAACGGCCTCTATCGTAGCGCTGTTTTCTTGTCAATCGACACGGATCTCTGGCTGAATTTGACTTCCCGCGATGTGAACTATTATAGCTGGAGGTGATTTCCCCTTTTGAAGAAAAGTGTCGCGCAGCCGCAGGGAAAGAGGAGTCATTATGGGTCGAATCATCGCCGGTCTCGCATCGTCTCATGCCAACACGCTCGTTGATCCGAAGCGGTGGGATGAGCGCCGCGAACATAACCGGGTCGGCTATAAAAAGCGGTACGGCGTAGAACCGCCGATACACCCGAAGATTGGCGAGGAAAATCTTGAAATTAGACAGCAGAGATACCAGCCGGTTCGCGACGGCTTGAATTTTCTCCGGGATCGACTGCGCGAAAAGAAACCGGACGCGTTTATCCTCATCGGCGATGATCAGAACGAAAACTATCGGGAGGACAATTTGCCGCAAGTCGCGATTTACACGGGCGACCGTCTTTTACCCGTGGATCGTCATAACGATGGTAACGAGGGCCAGCGAATTTCTTATCGCTGTCACTCGGAGCTGGCTAATAGTTTGTTAGATGGGTTCATCCAGCGCGATTTCGACGTGGCTTACAGCAAGTCTTTCCCCCGCGGCGAGCTGCTCGCCCATGCCCACGCGCCGATCTTGCGCCGGATCATTCCCGAAGCCGACATTCCCGTGGTTCTGATATTCATCAACGCGATTCACGTGCCGACCATCAGCCCCAAAAGATGTTATCGGTTCGGGCAGACGATCAAAGCCATCATCGAACAACAACGTCCCTCGGGAGAGCGCGTAGCGATTTATGCTTCCGGCGGTCTTTCCCATTTCACGGCCGGCTACCCGTGGAGTCACTACAAAGGATCGCACGCCTATGGCTCGATCTGCGAAGAATTCGATTATCAACTGATCGATTGGATGAAGCGCGGAGAAGGAGAAAATTTTTCCCGGTTTTCGTCCGAGGATCTCTTGAACAACGGAGAGATTGAGCTACGAAGTTGGATCACCCTTTTGGGCGCCGTGGGACAAACACCCGCGCAGGTTCTCGCTTACGAGCCTTTTTACAGCGCCAATATGGCAATGTCCGTCGCATACTGGGAGCTAGAGAGCGGTCAAACAGAACGGCAAAGCCGAATGGCCTAAGTTGTCGGTCCGTTTGTTTTCAGCCAATACCCGGCAAACTCGGTGCTCGTCACGAGCCAAACGTCGGCAAAAGAAGTTGCGTAGGTCAACATCTGCTGCAGCACCCAAGAATAGGCCGGGAGGCCGAGCAGGTAGGCGTGCGAGCCAAACTGAAAGCACAGCGGCTCGTACTGGGCTGCGCCGCGAAGCGCGTCGATCTGGCTTTGGAAAAATTCGAAGATTTGCTTGCAGCTCTGCGGCGGCCCCTTTCCATCCATTCCTAGAAATCGTCGCTCGTCGAAATTCATGTAGCGCTGAATCGGACAATCGACGATGCGCTTCCCATCGATTTCAACCACCGACGGCAGATCGCCCCGGTCGTGGTTGCTGTGCCATAGGAGCCCCTCTTCCGCGAGAATCCTGACCGTGTGCTTGCTAATCCTGCGCCCGGTGCAGACCCAGCCGCGCGGCCGAAAGTCGGTCGCCTCTTCAATGGCCGCGAGAGTTTTTCGAACGATGCTTCTTTCCTCTTCAGCATCAGCCGACCGTTGAGGATTGGACTGGTCATAACCATGTCCGGCGACGTCGTGACCGCGCTTTACGATTTCGCGAGCGAGCTCAGGAAAAAGCTCGGCCACCATGCCGTTCATGTGACAGGTGCCCTTGACGCCGGCGCGATCGAAAACTTCAAGCAGCCGCCAAGCGCCGACCTTTGCACCGTATTCATGGTAGTAGTTCTTCTGCCCGTCCTCGTCTCGCTGACTCCACCATTCGACCGGAAAATGAACGGTAATCGCCAGCCGTTTTCCGGGCGGGAACGAAATCCGACTATGCTCTTTCATCCGATTGTCTCCTGGCTACGGCTGCAATCCCAGCAGGGTGCTGAGAAATTCTCTCGGAGTCCTTCGACTGAGCTCAGGACGAACGGAGGGCTTTTGACATCATTGAAGTTTTCCGTTCATGCTGAGGCTCTCGAAGCATTTCGAACCTTTTTTCAGAAACCTGCTACTCGGCGAATTTGATACTTTGCCGCGCGGCTTCAACCACTTGATCGAAATCGCGTCGGGTCAATCCTTTGGCGCCATAAAAATTCGCGCCG
>JBEVIO010000356.1:0-5184 GCA_040510635.1 Binatia bacterium
GCGAATGCCGGCCTCCACTTCGTCGATGATCGTCAGCGGATCTTCGCTGCGCGGATTATCCGACGTGAGCACCACAACGTCGCTCAATCGACCGGCGATCGCACCCATCAACGGCCGCTTGCCGCGGTCGCGATCGCCGCCACAACCGAACACGGTTATGAGCCTCCCTCGAGTGATCGGGCGCACCGCACCGAGGACTTTTTCCAACGCATCCGGCGAATGGGCATAGTCGACTAAAATAACGATATCGAGATTGTTGGCCACTTTTTCCAGCCGCCCCGGCACCGACTTGAGTCGCTCAAGGCCTTGGGACACGGCCTTGGCATCGAGCCCCAAAGCCAAACCTGCGCCGACTGCGCCCAGAATGTTTTGTAAATTGGCCGTGCCGATCAGCGAAGATCTGAATTCGATCGTCGAACCACGCGCCTGGATGGCTCCTCTGAGTCCGCCGACATCTTGCTCTACATGAAGCGGGCGCACGTCCCATTGCGCATCCTCACCATAGCTCCAAGCATCGACATCTTCGCCGCGCAGTTTTGCCAGCAGCTTACGGCCGTACGGATCATCAGCGTAAATCACCGCGGCCTTATTCGGCTTGCAGCTTTCTTTGAGGTAATCCGTGAAGAGCCGGCACTTGGCTAAAAAATAGTCATCCATGTCGCGGTGATAATCAAGATGGTCGCGAGAGAGATTGGTAAATACGCCGACATCGAAGGCCAAACCACGCACCCTATCCTGAGCCAGAGCGTGCGAAGATACTTCCATCGCGACGGACCTGACTCCGGCTTGGACCATCGCGGCGAGCATCTCTTGCAAATCGAACGACTCGGGCGTCGTGTGATGTGCCGGCGCCTCGGAACCACCATAGCGTTAACTAATCGTGCCGATCACACCGGGGTCCCGAGCCGCCGCTTGCAGCATCGACTCGATAAGATAAGAGAGCGTCGTTTTACCATTGGTGCCGGTGATACCAACGAGCGTCAGTTTGGTGCTCGGCCGGTCGAAAAAATGCGCCGCCCACAAGGCCAGGGCGCGGCGCGTATCTTTGACGCGCACTGCGGCGGACGCGTGCGGCCAATTTCCCGCGCGCGAGAACACGACGGCCGCGGCGCCGCGGCGCACCGCGTCCGCGATAAAATCGTGACCATCGACTTTTTCTCCTGGTACCGCGAAAAATATTTGTCCGGCGCCGGCCTTGCGCGAATCGTAGGCGAGTCCGGTCACGTCTTGGTCGAGATCACCGTCAGCTTGCTCCACCGCGTCGATCGCCAGAAACTCCTTGATGCGCATCGCTCTAGCCTTGCAGATTGAGAACCAAAACTTCACCCTCGTTCCAGCGACCACCGGGAGCGGGAACCTGCTTGATCACGTAACCATTGCCCTGAAGCCGCAATTTCAGTTTCAAGCTCTGCGCTTTTTCCAGCGCTTCGCGCAGGCTGAGACCGACGAAGTCGGGCGTCGCTTCGGCATTTGCTCCCGCTATCACAGCGCCGGGCTGTTTAACCGCGCGCCGGCTCGGCAACTCCGACGGATCCTGCATCGTCGGAATCGGCGCTGCCTTTTCCGGCGCCACGGCGAGACGACGCAACGCCGCTTGCGCGATGTTACGAAAGACCGGAGCGGCGACGACGCCGCCATAGACGTTTACCTCGGGCTCATCGATAAGCACCAACGCCACCAAACGCGGATCATTGGCGGGAACAAAACCGACGAACGAGCCCACCCGCTTCTTTGCCGCATAGCCGCCATGAACCGGGTCGGCCTTTTGAGCCGTGCCGGTCTTGCCGGCAACCTCGAACCCTTCGACGTTTGCCATCACGCCTGTGCCGCCTTCGCTGGTCACATTCCGCAGCATTGAGGCCAAAAGCTTAGCGGTTTTTTCTGAAATCACGCGGCGAACCACATGCGGCTGGTTCTCCAACAACACTTCGGCCTGCGGACTGACCACGCGCCGGGTAACATAGGGACGCATGAGAAAACCGCCGTTGGCGATCGACCCGTAGGCCATGACGAGTTGCAGCGGCGTAGTCGAAAGACCTTGACCGAAGGCGTGGGTGGCCAAGTCGACGGCCGACCACTTCTCCGGTTTACGCACGACTCCCGCGACTTCGCCGGGTACGTCGATTCCTGTCTCCTGACCGAATCCAAACTTTTCGATGTATCTAAAATAACGGTCCCTCTTAAGCTTCTCAGCTACTTTGGTGAAGCCGATGTTGCTTGAGACTTGAAGAATCTTGGAGAACGACAGCCAACCGTTCGGATGCGTATCGTGAATAATTTTTCCGGCATAGGGGTATTTGCCCATTTCGCAATAGAAGAGATCGTCTTTACCGACGACCCCTTCTTCGAGCGCCGCCGCGGCCAAGATCGTTTTGAATGTCGATCCAGGCTCGAAACTGTCGGTCACCGCGCGATTGCGTCTCTGTTCGGCCGACTGTTTGGTATAGTTGTTCGGATCGAACGATGGATAATTGGCGAGGGCGAGGATCTCACCTGTAAACGGGTCCGCCACGATTGCGACACCCGCCTTGGCCCGGTATTTGACGATCGAGGCCTCGAGCTCTTTTTCGGCAATGTGTTGGATCGAGGTATCGATGGTCAGATGCATATCGCTGCCGGGCGGAACATGCAGATCCTCGACGCCTTGCACCAGCACACGTCGTCCCAGCGCGTCACGCTCCGCCACCGAGGAGCCGGATTCGCCGCGGATATATTCATTGTATTTGAGCTCCAAGCCCTCGAGCCCTTCCGAGTCTCTGCCGACAAAGCCGATCACTTGGCCGGCCAGCTGACCCTGCGGGTAATGACGATTGGGCTCATAGAACATGCCGATGCCGTCGGCGTTCAATGTTTGAATTTTTTCCGCTTCCGCTGACGACACCTGACGTTTGAGCCAAATAAAGGGCTTTTCGCTGACCATCTTTTGCTTCACGTCGGCGGCCCGCAAGTTGAGAATCTGCGCCAAGTCGCGGCTTAGCCGCTCGGCATCTTGAATGCGGTGCGGACGCGCGTAGACCGATTGCGATTCCATGCTCAGCGCCAACGGCTCGCCGGCGCGGTCGAACAACGCGCCGCGTTTGGGCAGCACAATCCATTCTTTTAGATGCTGCCGTTGGCCGAGCTTCATCAGTTTTTCGCCTTGCAGCATTTGCAATTGAACGGCGCGTCCGCCTACGACCAAAAACAAAGCCAGAAATAATAGTTTTGCGGCACCGAGGCGGCGCTGATTGCGTTGTAGAGATCTTCTCATGGGAGCACGATAATTTGGCCTTTTTCCGGCGGCTTCAAACCCAAGCGGCGACGGGCGAGCGACTCCAAACGATCGGGTGAAGTCATCGTCGCCAATTCGATTTTGAGTTCGCGGTTTTCTTGCTCCAAACGGCTTTGCAATTTACTCGCGCTCGATAGCACGTAACCCATATGCACCACTTGCAAGCGCAACCAGACATGGACAAGCACAGTGCCGATTAAAGCGAGCGCCAAAAATGCCACGACGACGAAGCGTCGACGTCCGCCGGCGCGATCGACGCGCGGCGATCGCTCCCGTTTGCCATTTGCGGTCTGGCGGCCTGACGCGGTGGCGGTAGCGGCCATGATTGTCTCTTAGATCCTCTCCACCGCGCGCAGCTTCGCCGAGCGAGCGCGCGGGTTGGCCTGTATCTCGCCGGCCGAGGGGACGATCGGCCTTTTTGTCAGCAACTTCACTTTTTGGCTCCAGCCGCACTGACAGCGCAAAGCGCGCGGCGGACAAAGACAAGCGCGGCTCCATTTACGAAAGGCCGTCTTCACCAGGCGGTCCTCAAGAGAATGAAATGAAATGATCGCCATTCTCCCGTTCGGTAGTAAAGTTTCGTAGCCGCTCTCCAAGAAGCGCCTTACGTGGTCCAACTCTTGATTGACGGCGATGCGCAAAGCTTGAAACACCTGAGTGGCGGGATGGTGCTCATGGCGGCCGCGCCCCTTGATTCGCCCGATCAAACGAGCCAGCTCGCCGGTGCTTTGGAGCGGTCCGCTGCGCCGCTCTTCCACGATCGCCCGCGCGAGCCTTCGTGCCTGGGGCTCTTCGCCGTACTCGCGAAAGATTCGCGCCAAATCCTCTGCCGCGTAAGAATTGACAATCTCGCGTGCATCGATCGATTGGCGCCGGTCCATGCGCATGTCGAGCGCCGCGTCCGAACGAAAGCTGAAGCCCCGTTCGAGAGAATCGATTTGATGGGATGAAATTCCTAGATCCAAAATCGCTCCGTCCACATGCTGCCAACCGATCTCGCCGAGAATATCAAATGCCTCGGCGAAGCTGGCCTGGCGCGTGATTAACCGTTTGTCAAATCGTCGCAGCCGCTCGCGCGCCGCGCCCAGCGCCTCATCATCCCGGTCCAAACCCAAGACCTGCCCATCCGGACCGCTGTTGATTAGAATCTGTTCGCTATGCCCTCCCCCGCCGAGCGTGCCGTCGAGATATCGCTTGCCCGGACCGGGAGAAAGCAACTCGATCACCTCCGGCACCAGTACGGAAATATGCGAGTACACAGCTCAATGACTGGTTCCGTCACCCTCCCAGTCATCGTCGAAACTTTCTATCGCATCTTCAAGAGAGGTGTAGTCTTCGAAGAATCGGTCCATCCCCACGACCTTGAAAATATCGCGTAAGAACGGGCTCATGCCAGCGAGCTTGAGATCGCCATTCAAGTTCCGCAAAAGCTTCAGGCGCTCCAGGAGCACACCGATGCTAAGGTAGTTGATATGGTCCACCGATTTAAGGTTCAGCACTACCTTGATTCGTTCTTTTTCGATCAACGAACCGATCGCGTCCTTGATTCGAATCATCTCACGAAAATCAATATCGCCGGTGAGGTCGATCACTGAAATATCTTGAATGGGTTTTCGCGCTAGTAGCATTCGCTATTCTCCTTTTGTGGATTCGGGAGCCGCGCTCGCGCGCGTCTACAATCCCAAATCACCGAGGAAATCCGGATCCTGCATGAGCTTGTCTTCCGCCTCGACAAAAATCTTTTTCCATGCTTCGCGGTCCCACACGCGAAATTTTTCCAGCGCAGAAACTAGAATGACATCGCGTTTGAGGTCGGCGTATTTTCTAAGCACCGGCGGTATAAGAATCCGGCCGTGAGTATCCACGGTGCATTCACAAGCGGAACCGAGATAATAATTTTGAAATCGCACCAT
>JBEVIO010000357.1:0-3226 GCA_040510635.1 Binatia bacterium
GCTGAATAATTTGATTGGAAATAAGCGCCGGCTTGAGTCCAGCCCTGCGGCAGACGTACGCCTCGACTTTTGGCGAAATCTGCGCAAAGGTTCCCACGGCGCCGGAAATTTGCCCGACGCAGATATCGTCGACGGCTTTCTGAAAACGCGCGTGATGGCGCGCCATCTCCTGATACCAGAGCGCCAGCTTCAGTCCGAAGGTGATCGGCTCGGCGTGCACGCCGTGCGTGCGGCCGATCATCACGGTCCATTTATATTTGCGCGCCTGACGGCGCAGCACGATCATGAGGTTTTTAATGTCTTGATCGATCAGCGCGGAAGCTTCTTTGAACTGCATCGCCAGCGCCGTGTCCATCACGTCCGACGAAGTCATGCCGACATGGAGATAGCGGGCGTCATCGCCGATCGATTCTGCGACCGAGCTCAGAAACGCGATGATCTCGTGCTTCACCTCGGCTTCGATCGCGCGGATGCGCTTCACATTAAACCGCGCTTTCCTGCGAATGCGCGTGACTGCGGCTTTGGGAACTTTTCCGAGGCGCGCCAAACCCTCGGCGGCAAGAATTTCGACCTCGAGCCATTTTTGAAAACCATTTTCTTCCGACCAGATGTGGCCCATCTCAGGCCGGGTGTAACGCGGGATCATGCTGCGACATCCTACAGCGGCAGTCCAGCGGCGCGATTAATCGCGTCCCTCTTTTTCATCCGTGTGTCCGAACCCGCCGTCTTGTCTTGCCGACAGCGAGAGCTCATCGACTTCGCGCCACCGGGCGCGAACGACGCGCTGCACGATCATTTGTGCGATGCGCTGGCCGCGCTGAATGAGAATCGACTCAGCGCCGAGGTTGATAGCGATCATTTGAATCTCGCCGCGGTAGTCCGAGTCGATTGTGCCGGGGCTATTGAGCATTGTCAGACCCTGCTTCAGAGCCAAGCCGCTGCGCGGCCGGATTTGCGCCTCGAAACCGGTTGGTAGGGCAATCGCGATACCCGTGGGAATCAAAGCTCTCGCCATGGGCGCCAGCACGAGATCCGTTTCGATATCCGCGCAAAGATCCATCCCTGCCGCGCCCTCGCTCATATAAGCAGGCAGATGGAGCGACGCCGGGCCCGGCCGCAAGCGCTTGATCTCAATCCGAACTTCTTCCACCGATTCCCACCCGCGCGCGGCCAAATGGCTCTGCTTAATGATTCAATTGTAGGTTTTTGATTTGAAAATTCTCGTCGAAGCCGCCTAAGAGCGTCAGCGTCATGGCGCCGCTAGTAAAAAGCGCATCCGCGAGCTCGATCACATCGTCGCGCGACACGGCACGAATCTGCCGGCAAATCTCGTCCGTCGTGACTGTCTTACCGAAATAAATTTCATTGCGCGCGATATGACTCATCCAGGAGTCCGTCGATTCCAAGCCGAGCATCATGCTGCCGACCAATTGGCCTTGCGTGCGGCTAAGCTCGACATCGCTGACTTCGCCCGCCGCGAGCTTTTGCAGCTCTTTGACGATAAGCTCGACGACTTCCTCGGTCGATTCGAGGCTGGTTCCGGCGTACACGCCGAAATAGCCGACGTCCTTATAGGAAGACGAAAAAGAATAGACCGAGTAAGCCTTGCCGCGCTTTTCGCGAATCTCTTGGAACAGGCGCGAGCTCATGCCGCCGCCAAGAAGGGTATTGAGCACGTAGGCGATGTAGCGTTTGGGATGCGCTTGCGAAATGCCGGCGACGCCGAGACAGAGATGCACTTGCTCCAACGACTTGGCGTGCGGAAAAATGCCGCTGCCCATCTCGGGCGCTGACTCGCCGTTCGCGCTCCATGCCTGATCGGAGCCACCGCTATCGCGCACAACGCCAAGACGCGCGCCGATCTCGTCGACCAGCGAGCTATGGCGAAAGTTGCCGGCGGCAGAAACAATGACGCGGCGCGGCTGATAGCGTGATTTGAAAAACCCGAGGATATCTTCACGGCTGAAGCCGTTGACCGTTTGTTCACGGCCGCAAATCGGCCGGCCGATGGGATGATCTTTGAAGAAATCGAGATTGAAAAGATCATGCACATAATCGTCCGGCGTATCTTCCGCCTGGGAAATTTCCTGAAGGATCACCGATCTTTCGCGCTCAATCTCTTCGGCATCGAAACTCGAATGGAGGAAAATATCGGTCAACAGGTCGATCGCCAACGGCAGATTTTCATCGAGCACCTTGGCGTAGTAGCAGGTGTGTTCTTTGGAAGTGAAGGCGTTGAGCACGCCGCCCACGGCGTCCATCTCTTCGGCGATTTGCGCGGCGCTGCGCCGCGCCGTGCCTTTAAAAAGCAGATGCTCGATAAAATGCGAGAGGCCGTTTTCCGCTTCGCTTTCGTGGCGCGAACCGTTTTCGACCCAGATGCCGAGACTCACGGAGCGGTGCTCCGGCATTTCATGGGACACGATCCGAATGCCGTTGTCGAGGACGGTTTTAGAAGCCATCAAAGGTCACGTGGGGATGCGCCGCCGTCAATTCGGCGCGCTACCCGAATCGCCGCCGGTTTCTTCAAGCGCCTCTTTGCGGCTCAGCCGGATCTTGCCCTGTTTGTCGATTTCCAAGACTTTCACCATCACTTCATCGCCTTCTTTCAGCACGTCGCTAACTTTGCGCACGCGCTCGGGCGCGAGCTGGGAGATATGAACCAAGCCGTCCGTGCCCGGCAGTATTTCAACAAAGGCGCCGAATTCGACGATCTTGCGCACCGTGCCTTTGTATATTTTCCCGATCTCGGCTTCCGCGGCGATCCGCTGCACCATCTCAACGGCCTTTTGGGAGGCCGCTGCATCGATCGATGCGATCGTCACAGTGCCGTCATCTTCGACGTCCATCTTGACGCCGGTCGCTTCGATGATGCCGCGAATGACTTTGCCGCCCGGGCCGATGATCTCACGAATCTTTTCCGGCCTGACTCTCAAAGTAATGATGCGCGGCGCATACCCGGAAACGCTGGTTCGCGCAGCCGGTAACGTCGCATTCATGATGCCGAGAATATGCAGCCGGCCCTCTTTGGCCTGGTGCAACGCCTGGTGCATGACTTCACGATTGACGCCGCTGATTTTGATATCCATCTGCAGAGAGGTCACACCATCCGTGGTGCCGGCGACCTTGAAATCCATATCGCCGAGGTGATCTTCGTCGCCCAGAATGTCGGAGAGCACGCGTACGTGCTCTCCTTCTTTGATCAGTCCCATGGCGATACCTGCCA
>JBEVIO010000358.1:0-3608 GCA_040510635.1 Binatia bacterium
GCGGCTTTAGCCGCCTGTCTATGGCCATCTTACTCTCACTTATCCCGTGTTCCGAATCTGCTGGGACGCGACATCAGCCGCACTGCGCGTGTCGTGGTGAAGAGATCAACTGAGTCGCTTAGGCGGGCAGCGAAAATCGCTTGAAGAAATTCCACATTTCCTGATTGGCATCGATGATCTCGGTTGACGGGCCGAGGATGCGCTCCATGAATTTCTGCTTGCCGCCGGGCCAGACATGGCCTGCGCCGGTCAGTTTCCAGAGATCGACTTCAGCGCCGTCGCGGCAGTGTGAATAAACATAACGAGTAGCACTTTGACTGCTGCCCTCGCGCCCGGCGCGACGGTCGACCACTGCGGGCTGCGTTGAACAGCCGTTGTACTTCACCCAGCGCGCGATCATCTGATCTATATGGGGGTGAAACACTTGGCTCTTGGTCAGCGGAAACGGCGGTCCGAGTCCGCCGACATATAGAGCGCGCGGGTCGTCGACGCTGTGAATATGCATCACCGGGACAGGCCGCGTCGATTTCATCCCGGGCACAACCATTCCACCTGCCACTGGTGCGATAGCGGCGATCAGGTCCCCAGCTTCGGCCGCGAGCCGATGCGACATCATCGCGCCATTGGAAAGTCCGGTCGCATAGATGCGGCGTCGGTCGATAGGAATCGATTCAGCCAATTTGCTGATCAGCGCGCGCACGAAGCCGACATCGTCGACGTTGTTGATGACCGCGTAGGCGCAGCAGGCGCCGGCATTCCACGTCAGCAGCCGTTTGCCGAAGCGTCCGCTGCCGTTGGGATAGACGGCGACGAACGTCTCACGATCGGCGAGCCGATCCATCAGCGAATATTCCTGCTCGTTGGCGCCGTGACCGCCGCCGCCGTGAAAATTTAGAACGACAGGGATGTCGCGCTGGTCAATTGCGTGCGGCGGAACATGAACGATCGCACTACGTTCGCGCTTCTCATGCGTTAAAGTGATCGCGTGATCGCCGGGAGAGAAATAGTCGGCGAACGCGTTCCCATCGACGAAAATAAGACAGCCGATAATAATAACGATGAAACTGGCAGCAGATTTGAGGTATCCGAAAGGTTGCGTCATGCGTCGGCTTCTCAATCGAGCGTCTCCATGAGCTCCAGCGTCGATGACGCACGCAAAAAATTCAATGGGGGGCATTGGCCCCCCATTGGTTAAATATTAGGTAGGAAATTAATATTCGGGCCGGCGGCGAAGCTGGTCTATATCGCGGCGCTGATTTTCAAGATCCTGCTGATTCCGATAAATCTGCTGGTCTTGATCGTAAGCGGCATTCTCCCGTCCCTGCAGCTGATCGCCGATCAAACCGCCCGCGCCCGCGCCTAGTACCGTACCGATCATGGCGCCCGCTAATGGATGATGCACTGCCGAGCCGATTAGGCCGCCGACGCTGGCGCCGCCTAACGCGCCGATACCGGCGCCCTTTTCCCGCGTCGTTAACGCTCCCCCGGCGCACCCGGTCACCAAAGTGGCGGCGATAGCGATAGTTGCAATAAGTGAGGAACTTCTTTTCAGAGCACTCGCGTTAGCATTCATGGCATTGAGCCTCCTTGAACCCTTAGACGCGGCAGCGCCAATTTTGTTTACGCGAGTTAACTTGTCAGAAGAACAGGAAAACTGACAAATGGGGCCAGAAATGCGGGAAGCGAGCCCGAGTTAGCGCATCTTTTCAATCGTCGCGATGCGCTCGTCGAGGCCTGGGTGCGTGGATAGAAATCCCCCGCCGGCGCTGCCGGAGACTCGGCGAATCCAGGTAAGCGCATCGAGCATCGTGTCTTTGGAATATCCGGCGCGGCGCAGGATATCGACGCCATGACGGTCCGCGGCATACTCTTCAGTGCGACCATAACCGCGCGCCACGAGCTCGCCCGCGATAGGCGCAAGCATGCCGGCCGTCGGAAATAACTGCTGCAGTCCGGCGCTGAGGATATTTAGTCCCGCGCCAAGCACCTGTGCTTTCGCTACGTGGCCGAGATCTTCATGGGCGATCTCATGCGCCAACACACCGCGCAGCTGATCGTCGTCGGCGCGACGCAAAAGTCCCGTGGTGATGTAGAACTCGCAACTACCCGCGTTGGCGGCATTGATGTCATTTTGATTGATGATGCCCACCCGCACTTGGTCGGCCCGGCAAGGATGGTCCATCGCCTGGAGAAGCGGTATCATCACTCGACGCAAACGTTCTGCGTCAACAGAGTCGAGCCGCCGCGATGGGGGCGGTGCCGATGAGTAGTCGTCCC
The DNA here is from genome assembly GCA_040510635.1 of Binatia bacterium. Lineage (GTDB taxonomy): Bacteria > Desulfobacterota > Binatia > UBA9968 > UBA9968 > DP-20. The sequence goes on from JBEVIO010000358.1 coordinate 2,278, forward strand.
TCGGGCTGCTGGGAGCCCGGCGGCTCGGCGCGGGTGCAGGGACCACACAGGCGGACAAGGTCGCCGCCAAGAACAGCAAAGCTACAATGACAGTTCCTGGTTTCAGACTTCCGGTTTCTAGTTTTCGTCCAATCGGGAACTTGTAAGTGGTGACTAGAAACCGCGATCTAGACTTTCTATTCACTCTAGACTGATACAACATCGAGCCAACTCTCGTTTAAGACGCCGGGCGGCGCGTCTCGGACGCGGTCGCCTCCGTCCGACTTTTGTTGTCTTCCACCAAATCCAAATACACAGTGCCGAATACGATCTTGCTGCTGAGCTTGATCGGCAGGCGGCGCGCATCCGCCGAAATCCAAATCGTCGCTTCGTTTAAGCGCCCGGCGTAGCCTCTTTTGGTTATGTTTTGGATGCGCGGGATGATCCGATAGGCTTCGACGGTTTTACCCGACGCAAGCTCAACTGGTTCTTTTTTCTCGACGAATAATTCGAGCAGATACTGGTAGCGCCCGCCGAACACTTTGAAATAAAGTCGATCACCAACTTTGAAGTCCGAGCTCCGGGCTAAATACACCGCCGTAATCGGATCGAGAGTATTTTGCGCGTCGAACTGATAGATTTTCGGCTGTTTACCGACCTGCTGGCGATTGACTGCCCACTTTTTAGTCGTCTGATCCAGCCGGGCTTCGGTGTCGATCACTCTGGAATTTTCTCGCTGACTAAAGCTAAAGTGTGAAGGGAAAAGCGCCTTGGCGTCGAATGTCGAGCTGATCGAGTCGCGCATCTTCCATATAAAGTCGAGCACCCTCGAAGTTTTTGCTTCGACCCGCACTTGGTACACTTTTTTCCCGCCGATAACCGTCGGGATCGTGTGAACTTCGGCGGTCGCCACTGCGATCATGCCGTTCCAACTGGCCAAATAGACTTCCTTCTCACCGCCTTCAAAAGGAAAATATTTCGGCTGGTAAGCCGGCACCGCCTCGGGCTTGATCATCGGGGGGTCGGCTGCGGGCGTTGGAAACGCGTAAACGCCAATCATGACAAGCGCAAGCGCGCCCAAGACATTCATCTTGAAGCTATGTTTTGACATGGCAACTTCTTAGACGATTCGACCGGCGAATCGTTTATGTTCAGAGTAACATAATACCTGCCTATTTTAATATCACTGCGCCAACTTCCGCCGTCGCGCCGTCGCTACCAGAACAATTTCGGCACAAAGATCTGAGTAAAATTGCAGCGGACTGGCAATTTGGCTACTATCGAGGAGATTTTGGGGAGGTTCTCTCATGAAAAGATGTGATGCGCGGATACTCAAGCTCTTGCTGCCATGG
>JBEVIO010000359.1:0-3695 GCA_040510635.1 Binatia bacterium
GGGCCCGCTCCAGCGGTAGCGTCAGCTGTCGCGTGGAGCGGGCCCATTTTTTTGCAGCAAGTCGAGTGCGGCCAAGGCAGCTTTCCGGTCACGGGGATCGCTGCTTTGCGCGGCTTGTTGCAGCGCTCGAATGAACGCTTCATCCGGCGCCCCCAGTTGCGCCAATGTGACGGCCGAGGCATTTCGCACTCTCCCATCTTCATCATTTTCGAATCGCTCAAGAAGCTGGCGGCGCGCCGCGGCGCCTGCGTCGCTGCGCGATCTCAGGGTGGTCAGCGCGGCGACTCTGACGGTTGGCTCTTCGTCCCTGGCGGCGGCCAATAGGGCCTGCATGCTGGCGTCATCGGTAACCTGTAAATCACGAATGCAGTAGATAGCCATTCGCCTCTGATTCACAGTGCCGCCTGCCGAGAGCGCCAAGAGCAGGTTTGCGAGGTCGCCTTCAGCCTTGGCGATTCGAACCAGCAACAGAGCGATGGCCCAGCGGATGTCCGGTTCCCTATGATCGAGATCACCTAGTAATACTCGAATGGCGGCGCCGGAAGGTTGGGGCAGATGGCCGAGGACGTAGGCAACCGCCCAGCGATTTTTGCGTTGCTCATCGTTGAGCGCCTGTTCCAGCGCCGCTCTGAGACCGGGCGCATAAGCGGATAGATCGATCAGCGCGTCCACGGCCGCGCGGATTTTGGGCTTTTCCCGATGATCGAGATCGGCGATCAGCGCGACGATCTTCTCTTCTACGCCGTCCATGCCGTAGCCGTTATTGTCAATGTGAGAATGGGCAAAGCAGCAGCGAAAAATTAAATCTCGAGAAACTGCGGGCAGTCGGTAAGATTACGGTTGCCCTTGGGTTTGACCACTACCACGTCTTCGAGACGGACGCCGCCGACGCCGAGGTAGTAAAGCCCCGGTTCCACCGTGACGACATGGCCCGATTTGAGGGTTGCGTCCACCGGCGCGATGCGCGGCGCTTCGTGAATATCCAGGCCGAGGCCGTGGCCGGTGCCGTGGAAAAAGCCTTGCATGCGACCGCCGATTCTTCCGGTAGGAAATCCACGGGCGGCGAACAGAGCCAGAATTTTTTCATGAATCTCCTTGCCGTTGATGCCGTCGCGGATGAGATCGAAACCGATCTGTTGTCCCGCCTGCACACTGGCATAGATTTTTTTCAATTGCTCGGAGGCGCGCCCGCGTACCACGGTGCGGCTCAAATCGCCGAAATAACCATGCTTTTGCGAGCGCGGAAAGATATCGAAGATGATCGAGGTATGCGCTTTGACCGGCCCTGTTCCTTCATGGTGCGGGTCGACGCATTGGTTGCCCGACGAAATAATCGTGTGGCTGGGCAGCCAGCCCTGCGCCATGATCGTGGTGTTGACGGCGGTCTTCAACATTTCGGACGTCAGCTTGGCGCCATGGACATAGAGATAACCGTCGCGTCCAATCTTGGTTCGCTTAAGGGTTCGGATGCCCGCTTCCAGACCGAGCCGCGCCACGAGCAGGGATTCGGTGATCTGGCGAACCTCTTTGTCTTTTTTGATTTCGCGTTCGGGGAAAAAAGGGTCGCGCTTGATCTGTACGCTGAACCCTTTGGCGCGCAACTGGTCGGTTAGCAGCGCCGAGAAATTCGCCGGCACGATCAATGAACGGATGCCGCGCTCGCGGAATAGCAGATCGAGGACATCGACAGTCGTGGGAACCTTGCCGAGTTTGCGCAGCTTGCGCTGGTAAAACGAAAGGGAGAGCACCCGGTCGGCGCGCGACTGCCTCTTGGCGCGGTCGATTTCCAGGTCGCTCATAACAATGTATTTGATCTTTTTGTGGGCGAAGAAGATGAATGGATCGGGCACGAAAAATCCCGCGGCGTAAAGCATGTTGGAGTCGCCCTCGCTGGCGGACACCATGAGGAGCGCCTGATCGGAGCGCGGCGGCGCGGCATTTTCCCGGCGCCCCCGGGTTTGGGTTGCTGATGACCGGCGGTTCTTGGTTTCAAACATGTTTTTACGGATCGAATTGTGGAGAACTTGAATGCGTTATTATCAGGCGATGCTAAGTTAGCAATTTCATGATGGAACCGCAAGGCGCAGCGGGCCGCCGAGGGAATTGTAAAGACAGTTGACACTCCGGGAACGTTTGTTATGATGCCGCCACTTGCGCATTTCCGCGCTTCCCACTTTCCCTTTAAGGATTATTCTATATTTCATGACCACCGGTGACAATTTAAAAAAGCTTCGCGAGCTTGACGAGCGCGCCGAGGCGGGCGGCGGCCCGGAGCGCGCGCGACGCCAACATGAACAGGGCAAGCTTTTAGCGCGGGAACGGCTCGACATCCTGCTCGATAGCGGTAGTTTCGTCGAAATGGATCGCCTGCGCACTCATGACTGCAACGACTTCGGGATGGACAAGCAAAAGTTTTTCGGCGATGCCGTGGTGACGGGCTACGGCGCCATCGATGGTCGATTGGTTTACGTCTATTCCCAGGACTTTACCGTCTTCGGCGGCAGTTTGAGCGCCGTCGTCGCCGAGAAAATCTGCAAGGTCATGGATCTCGCGCTGAAAAACGGCGCTCCGCTCATCGGCATCAACGACTCGGGTGGCGCGCGCATCCAAGAGGGTGTCATGAGTCTTGCCGGGTATGGCGAGATTTTTCAGCGAAACGTCTTGGCTTCCGGTGTCGTCCCGCAGCTTACGGCGATCATGGGGCCCTGCGCGGGCGGGGCGGTTTACTCGCCGGCTATCACGGACTTCATCTTTATGGTCGAGACCAACAGCTACATGTTCATTACCGGCCCTGATGTCATTAAGACGGTAACTCACGAGGAAGTGACCAAAGAAGAGTTGGGCGGAGCGGAAACCCATAGCGCCAAAAGCGGCGTATCGCATTTTACGGCCAAGAGTGAAAAAGACTGCCTTCTCATGATCCGCGACCTGCTAGGTTTTCTGCCGAGCAACAACCAGGAAGAACCGCCATTTCGCCCCAACAGCGACGACCCGCTGCGCCGGGACCGAAAACTTCGGGATCTCGTGCCGGACAATTCCACCCGGCCTTATGACATGACAGAGCTGATCGGCGCCGTGGTGGACGAGGGATACTTTTACGAAGTCCAAGCGGACTTTGCGCCGAATATTCTTGTCGGCTTCGCACGCCTCGGCGGCCGTTCGGTGGGGATCGTCGCCAACCAGCCCGCCAACCTAGCCGGATGCCTGGATATCAATGCGTCGGTGAAAGCGGCGCGCTTCATTCGTTTCTGCGACTGTTTCAATATTCCGGTGGTGACCTTCGTCGACGTGCCGGGCTTTTTGCCGGGAACGGCACAGGAATTTGACGGTATCATTCGCCACGGCGCCAAGCTGCTGTATGCCTACGCAGAGGCGACGGTACCGAAGGTGACCATCGTTACGCGCAAAGCCTACGGCGGTGGTTATATCGTTATGTCTAGCAAGCACCTCCGCGGCGACGTAAATCTCGCTTATCCCACCGCCGAGATCGCGGTCATGGGGCCGGACGGCGCGATCAATATCGTGTTTCGCGAAGCGCTGGAGAAGTCCTCCGAACCGGCTAAAGCCAGAGAACAAATGATCGCGCAATACCGGCAAACATTCGCCAATCCGTTCAAGGCTGCGGAAGCGGGATTCATCGACGCCGTGATTTACCCGGAAGATACCCGCCCCACGCTGATCCGTTCCCTGGAAAT
>JBEVIO010000360.1:0-3338 GCA_040510635.1 Binatia bacterium
TCTCGTCGATGAAGTCTTGAAATATAAAGGAGCGGATTTGCTCAGTCCGCTCTTGATTCTCGTGCCATCCGATTTGCTACGCCGCCGCGCGAAGATCCTTTTGACCCGAGAGCGGCGCCTGGCGCTGCTTAACGTCCAGTTGCTGACTTTCTACCAACTGTCGCTCAGACTCCAAGCCGAGAGCGGCGGCGCACCGCCGGAGCTTCGCGGCGACCTGTTTCTCGAAGAAGCGCTCAGGCAAATTATCCGGACGCGCCAGCCCGGCACGGAACCCTTTGCCGGCATCGAAGAGCGCGCTGGCGGCTGCGCCGCGCTCTGGCAGACGCTGCGCGATCTCCGCGACGGGCTCGTCGATCCCGCCGTCGCCCTCGAAGCGCTGGGCGAGGGCCACTTCAGCCAGCGCGCCAGCGAACGCACATCGCAGATCTTGGTCTTGCTACGAACCTTTCAACAGTTTTGTCACCAACAGAAGATTACCGACCAATCCGACCTGAACCGCTGCGCCACCGAGCAAGTTCCTGCATCGAGCTTCTTGAAACAATTCAGGCAGATTTTCTATTACGGCTTTTACGATCTGACGCAGATTCAGTTAGATTTTTTTTACGCCGTTGCGCGCCACTATCCGACTACGCTCTTCTTTCCTCTTCTGGTAGCCAAACCGAGTCATGAAGCCTGGCGCTTCGCCGAGCGTTTCTATGAGCGCTATGTCCAGGGACATAACACCGAGTCAACACAAGAGTCGGGAACTCAGGCCGGATTGCCCGCTGCCGCGCGCCTTTTCGATGACAACAAAGAACGAAGATACTCCGACTTTCCGAAACCGTGGCATTGCCAGATCGTTGATACTTTCGGTATCCACGATGAGGTCGCCACGGTAGCTAAAGAGATTCTCCGGCTCGTCGACGATGGCAAGATGCGATTCCATGAGATCGGCGTCGTCGCCCGCAGCCTCGACTCCCACGGTCGCATCGTCAAAGACATATTTCACAAGCATCGCATACCGCTCGCTGGCGCCATCGAGGAGCCGTTGGGACAATTTCCTTTGACCAAGGCCGTCATCCTGCTGCAGAATTTGCCTGCGAAGGACTTCTTGCGCGGCCAAGTGATCGATCTGCTCTCTTCGCCGTATTTTCAAATTAAGAACATTGCTGGGGATCGTTCCCCGCCGCGCCCAGACCTCTGGGATCTTGCGACCCGCGAGCTCGCCATCTGCAAAGGCGTCGCCGAGTGGCGCCGGCTGCGCCGTTACAACCACGATCTAGAACTAAGGCAAATATCGGACGACGATGAGCCCCGCGTCATTCGCATCGCCGCAAAACAATTAGCGTCCTTGGCTGATATCGTCGAGACGTTGGTGGCTGATCTAATACAATTGCCGCCGCAAGCTTCGTGGCAGGAATATGTCGCCGCCTGGAAAATCTTGCTGAACAAGTATCTCGGAATTGCGCCGGTCGCGGCAATGACAGCGCCGAGCGTCGATTCGGAACCCGGCGCGGAGATTCTCGCTGTCTTAGACCAACTCGCCGGTCTCGATAGCGTGGAAAATCGCGTCGCGCTGAATGACTTTACCCATACGTTTCAGCACTGGCTCGAACGCTCGAGCGTGACGGATGACCGCCGCAACCGCGACGGCGTCCTGGTGCTCAACGCCACGGCGGCGCGCGGCCTATCGTTCCGCGCGCTTTTCGTTCTCGGCATGAACGAAGGCGTTTTCCCGCGCACGATTCGGGAAGATGCCTTCCTGCGCGATCACGACCGCGAAGTTCTCGAGCGCGACCTGGGCTATAAGGTCAGCCAGAAACTCACCGCCTTCGATGAGGAAAAATTACTCTTCACGCTGCTCGTCGGCGCGGCGCGGGAGCGGTTCTATTGTTCGTTTCAAAGAGCCGACGACAGCGGCCGAGTCCTGGCGCCCTCTTGGTATGTCGACGAACTAAAGCGCGCACTTAAAGACAGCGGCCTTCAAAGCGAAACGATCACCGTCCCGCGCAGCATTATCGAAAAGGCCGCCACGCCGCCATTCGACCGCCAGGATTTGTTGCTGCCAGCAGAACTGGCGATTCGATTGACACTCCAAGCCCAAGATCCCACCGTGCTGATCGAAGCCTCGGCGCCGCTGCCGGCGCTTTACAAACAAGGCCGCAAGGTCGTCGCAGAAATCGATCAAAGCAGCGATCTCTTGCTTGGTTACGACGGCATGGTCGGCAAGTTCGATAGCTACTGGAAGCATTTTTCCGAACGCGGCCTATCGCCGACCGCGCTCGAAACCTACGCCCGCTGTCCGTTTCAGTTTTTCGCGCGCCATGCGCTCGGCTTGGAACCGCTCGACCGCCCCGAAGAGATCCTCGGACCGAGCCCCGCCGAGTTCGGCGAGCTCGGCCATGAGATTTTGAAGACGTTTTATTGCGCTCTGATCGACGGTGGTTACTTTGCGGGTAAAGCGGCAACGGTGGATGTGGAAACGACGTTGCAAGCCGTCGCGGCGCGAGCCTTTGCCGACTATGAGGAAAACCATCCGGTCGGTTACCCGCTCGCATGGGAGAGTCTCAAAGACGGTCTCCACGAGGTGCTGCGGCAAGTCATCGCGCAAGATTTGGCCGAACTTGCGAACTCAGGGTTTGCCCCGGTGAGTTTGGAAACCGGCGTGACCGCGCGATTGCCGGCCGACTGGCCGGAACCGCTCAAGGGGCTGGCAATCCGCGGTCGAATGGACCGCATCGACCGAAACGATGCACGTCTGCGCGTAATCGACTATAAGTTTAAATTTGGCGCCAACCCGACAACCCAAGACATGAATCTCATCCGCTCCGCTCTGCGCGGCGAGAGACTGCAGCCGCCCTTCTATTACATGCTTGCGGAGCACTGGGCCAAACAGCAAGTCACTAAACCCTCACGACCCGCCATCGAGGCGGATTTTTACTACATCGCGCCGCGCTGGTCCGCCGGTCCGTTGGTCTCGACACACTATCGTAGCGAAGGCCTCGCCGACAAAATAGGTATAGCGACCAAACAGACCATCGCGTATCTCGCCGATGGCGTTCGCAAAGGTCAATTCTTTATCAATCGCGGCGCGTACTGCGGTCACTGCGACGCGGCGCCGATCTGCCGCAAAAACCACCCGCCGAGCCTCTGGCGCGCCGAGAACGATCCCATCACCAAGCCACACCAGGAATTGCGCGAAAAAGCTCCAAAGAAACTATGACCCCAAACCCCGAGAAAATCGAGCTGCCTGACGCCCGCGACCGCGAAGTTGCCATAGCGACCTTCGACCGAAATCTTGTGGTCACCGCGGGCGCGGGCACCGGCAAGACCACCTTGCTGGTGGACCGGCTGATTCA
>JBEVIO010000361.1:0-3019 GCA_040510635.1 Binatia bacterium
AGCTCTTTCCGATTTACGAGCGGCTGGTGCAATACAAGCTGCCCGTTTACCTCCATCCGACCGCGCCGCTGGCGACGGAGGCAACCGGTATCGATATTATGCCGACGCTGATTTTCGGTTGGGCCTTCGACAGTACTGTAGCCATGACCCGACTGGTTTATGGTCGGGTTTTGGAACGCTTTCCAGAAATCAATTGGGTCGTCGCCGACGTCGGCGGCGTGTTGGCTTTTTTCGCCCAGCGCGCGATCAATATTTATTCTGGCCGCACCGATGAGATCCGCCACAAATATGGTCTTAAAGAAAATCCGCTCGATTCATTTCGGCGCTTTTATGTGGACTCAGCCGATCATCCGGCTTCGACGCTGCGCTGCGTGAAAGATTTCTTCGGCGCGGACCGCATGGTTTTAGGCACGAATTATCCCTACGGACCGGAAGAGGGCTGCTTGCTGGTTAAAAACAGTCTGAAAGCCATCGACGGGCTCGAGCTCGATGCGATCGACAGAGAAAAAATTCTCGGCGCCAACGCGGCGAGGATCCTCGGAATAGGAGCGGCATGAACTTCACCAAAGCAGCACGACCCGTGATCATGGGTCAGAATGGCGTAGTGTCATCGGGGCATCAGTTGGCGTCGCTCGCGGGGGTGCAAATTCTCCAAGAAGGCGGCAACGCGGTGGATGCGGCGCTCGCCGCGGCGTTCGTTCTATCCGTAGTCAAGCCTGAAACCAGCGGCCCCGGGGGCGATCTTTTTGCCCTAGTTTATATGAAAAAGACCGGCAAGGTCGAAGCCCTCAACGCCAGCGGGCCGGCGCCGGCGAAGGCCAGCATCGAATATTTTCGCGATCACGGGCTCAAATCCGTGCCGCAATCCGGTCCGCTCAGCATCGCTGTGCCGGGCGCGGTGGACGGCTGGTTGGCGTTGCATAAAAAATACGGCAGTAAAGACTTAGCGCGTCTCACCGCCGACGCGATCCGGATCGCGCGTGAAGGTTTTCCCATTTCTCAGGATTTCGCCGAAAGCATCGACGAGGTCAGCGCCGAATTCCCGTGGGTGGATCGCTGTTATCGCCAGCCGCTCGGCGCGGCCAAGCCCGGGAAGATCCTTGTGCAAAAAGGCTTGGGCGACGTTTTTGAAAAGATCGCCCAGAAAGGGCGCAACGGTTTTTACTCAGGCGAAGTTGCCGACAAGATCTGCGCCACGATCCAAGCCGAAGGCGGTATCCTCACGCCGGAAGATTTGCAGCCGGTCGTTTGCCAGTGGCTGGAACCGTTGAGCTCGACCTACCGCGATACGCTGATTTACGAACAGCCGCTGGTGTCGCAGGGTTTTATGGTTCTCGAAATGCTCAACATCGCCGAGGCTTGGCCATTTCATAATGGCAGCATGAGCCGGGCTGATATGCTTCATTACCAAGTGGCAGCTAAAAAACTCGCTTTCGAAGATCGCATCCGCTACCTGGAAGATCCGAAATTCGGCGATCCGAAAATCGCCATGCTGATCTCCAAAGAACATGCGGCCAAGCGGCGTGAATTGGTCGATGAGATCATGCACCGGCCTTCGGCAAAGGTCGCGAACCAAAGTAGCGATACCACCTATCTCTGCGTCACGGATCGCGACGGCAATGCGATCTCGTTCATCCAAAGCGTCTTCGCGCCTTTTGGCTCGCGCGTGATCGCGGGCGACAGCGGCGTGATCTTGAACAACCGTCTGTGCAGCTTCGGCCTCGATCCGAGCAAGGCCAATTCTCTAAAGCCCGGCAAACGTCCGGCGCATACTTTGAACACCTATATGGTTTTTCGCGGCGGCGAAGTCTTCGCCGTCGGCGGCAGCCCGGGCGCGGATGAGCAGCCGCAGACCAATTTTCAAATCATCCACGATCTGATCGATTTGCAGATGGACCCGCAAAGCGCGGTCGAAGCGCCGCGCTGGAGCCACCAACCCGGCACGCCGCCGCGGGATCAACTTCCCGAGGTGCTGCGCATGGAAGAGGGTTTCGATCAGGCCACACTCGATGGCCTACGCAAGAAGGGCCACAAAGTTTCGCTCGTCGAGCGCTGGTCGTTCGGTAGCGCCAAGGTGATCGTCCGGGACAGAGAAAACGGCTGCTGGCTCGGCGGCGCGGATCCGCGGCGTGTCGGCTACGCGCTGGGCTATTGATTCGCCACAGCGAAAGTCGGGATCGCTAACTGCCCGCTTCCTTTAACCTACCGCCCAAAGAGTAACGCTTCGCCGTTCCGACCGGCACAGGAGTAAGCGTGGAAAAGATCGGCATGATCGGTACCGGTGCGATGGGTTTGGCGCTGCTCGAACGGCTCAAGGTCGCGGGCGTTAACGCCGTTTGCTACGACGCCTACGCGCCGGCGCTGGAACAGGCGCGCGCGTTGGGCATGCGCGCTGTCGGCAGCTCGGCGGAAGTTGCTGCGGAATCGACGCTGATCGATATCGTCGTACGCACCGATCAGGACATGGTCGATTGCGTTATTGATGCGCGTGGCGTTTTGGCGAATGCGCACCCCGGAACTCTGTTGTTGCTGCACAGTTCGATACTGCCGCAGACGATGATTAGAGTCGAGGAAACAGCGAGCGCCAAAGGCGTGCATGTGATCGACGCGTGTATGACCGGCGTACCGGACGCGGTTCGCGCCGGTGAATTGTGTTTTATCGTCGGCGGAGCGGACGACTTGGTGCAACGCGCGAAGCCGCATCTGCTCAAAATGAGCAAAGAAGTTTTTCACATGGGGCCCCTCGGCCCTGGGGCGGTAGGGAAGCTGATCGTGAACATGCTCGGCGGGGCGGAGACCCTGATCGTGCACGAAGCGATTCAAATCGGTCTGGCGGGCGGCATTCCGTATCCCATGGCATTGGAGGTGATGCGGCGCATCGGCCACAATAGTGTGCTCAACCGCTGGCAGCGCACGTTCGACCCTTCGGGCGATGATCCCGTGCCACGATCGGGCAGGAACGTTTTGAACAAAGACATTCCGCTCGTCGCCGAGCTGGCGCAGCTATAAGATCGGAAGA
>JBEVIO010000362.1:0-3225 GCA_040510635.1 Binatia bacterium
TTTTGCCGGTCTGAATGATGACGCGCACAAATCCTTTTTTGCGCCAGGTATGAAAAGGCTCGCGGGCGAAAAAAGCGGCGATGGTGAATGCGCGGCATTGCACTTCGCCGCGCTCGACCGCAAGATCGACATCCGTGCCGGAGTTGTAACCGGTGACGATGTTGAACTTCGCGCCGATCGTTTCCTCTAGGAGTTTAGGCAGGTAGTACGCCGACGATGCGGTGCCTTCGGCGCCGCACTTGGGCGGGACGGAGGCTTTACGAATGTCTTCGATGGTTTTGTACGGTGTATCGCTGCGCATGTAGAGCAGATGATGCGATACGGTGGTGTTGCCGATCCAGGTAAACTTTTGCCAGTCGAACTTGACCTCCTTGCGGCCGACCAATTGATCGAAGTAGAGCGCAGGTTGGATCGAGCCGATGGTGAGGCCGTCAGGTTTCGCGACTTCGTAGATGTAATTGGCAGCAACCATGGACGCCACGCCCGGCATGTTTTGCACGATGATGTTGGGCGCGCCTGGAATGTGTTTGGGCATGAATTGAGCGACTACGCGGGCGTAGAGATCGTACACGCTGCCGGCCGGCGTACCCGCGACCAAACGGATGGTTTTGCCCTGATAGAAGGGCGTTTGGGCTTGAACGAAAATAGGCGAGAGAACGACGAGGAGTAATACCAAGATGCTTGGAAGCATGAATGCCCCTTTTATTTGGAACGCTACAGTTTCAGATAATCGCTTTGAATTGCGAATCTAGAAAGTCTAGCTCATTCTGTTGCTTGGAGTTCGTCAGTAGTTTTCCCGAAGCAATTCCGTTCATCCCTTCGAGAAGACCTCACCACGAATGAAGGAGACTAAAAAAGATTGACAACTTTCCCATTTGTGTCGAGTGCCTCGCGGCATCAATTCATCACTCGCCCAACAGCTTGCGCATGCGCGCCACGACGTCGGGCGGCGTCGCCATCACGTCCTTCGCAAGGGATTCCATTTCATCCCACCGGGTCGGATCGATCTCGAGGTGACGCCTTTCCGCCTCCGCCAGGAAAGCACCTTCGGTGACCGTCTTGTCGAAGGCATCGCGCAGAATCTTCACGCGGTCCGCCGGCACTCCCGGAGCGAAAACAAGAGGGCGGCCGAAGTCACCCGATGCCAGAATGACCTTAGCAAGGCTGCGCCCGGCTTCGCCGACTTTGTAGCGGTCCATCACCTCGTAAATCGTCGGGGACTCTTTAAGCCGCGGGTCGCGCTTAGTGCCGGTTTGGATGAGGATATTGGTGAATTTCTTCTTGCGCCAGGTAGTGAACGGCTCGCGCGCGTGATAGGCCGTTATGGTAAAGGCGCGGCACTGCAACTCACCCCGCTCTACGGCGAGATCGATATCCTGGCCGGAAACGTAGCCGGACACGATATCGAACTTGGTGCCGAGGACTTCCTCCATCAGCTTGGGAAAATAATAGCCCGTGGAGGCAATACCCGTGGCGCCGCACTTGGGCGCGGTACTGGCCTTGCGTATGTCGTCAACACTTTTGTACGGCGTGTCGGCGCGCATATAAAGGAGGTGATTCGACGTGACCGGACTGCCGATCCACTGAAATTTTCCCCAGTCGTATTTCACTTCCGGTTTTTTGATCAATTGATCGAAATAAAGCGCCGGATAGATGGCGCCGATCGTTAGACCGTCCGGCTTGGCGATATTGTAGACGTGGTTGGCGGCGATCAACGAGGCCGCGCCGGGCATATTTTGTACGATGATGTTGGGATTGCCCGGTATGTGCTTGGTCATGTATTCCGCAAGCAGCCGCGGGTATAGATCGTAGACATCGCCGGCTTTGGTGCCAACGGCGATATTGATGGTCTTGCCCTGATAGAAGGGCGTTTGCGCGAGTAGAGCCGAGCTCCATCCGAGCATGAGCACGAGGACGAGAATCAGAATCATAAGGTTTCTCCTTCCCGCCGAAAACTGGCCGGAGCATATCTCTCAAGGCTGCCGCCATGCAACAACTTCGAGGGATAGCGGGCGCTCTGTGTTTACTTTCCGCCCAACAGTTTCTCCATGCGCTGGACGACGTCCGGGGTTGCCGCCATGACTTCCTTCGACAACGCTTCGATTTCCGCGCCGCTCGCCGGATCCATTTCCAGGCGGCGTTTTTCGGCGGTAGCGAGCAGTGCAGGATCGCTCACCGACTTGTCGAACGCGTCGCGCAGGATTTTCAAGCGATCCGCGGGCAAGCCCGGAGGCGTCACAAGGGGACGGCCAAATTCGCCGGCAGCCAAAACGACTTTGGCAAGGCTTCTTCCGGCCGCATTCGTTTTGTATCGATCCATGAGCTCATAAATCGTCGGCGCATCTTTGAGCCGGGCCTCGCGCTTGGCGCCGCTCTGCATCAGCGTGTTGACGAAACCTCGTTTGCGCCACGAAATGAACGGCTCGCGGGCGAAGTAAGCGGTGATGGTAAAGGCGCGGCAAACGACTTCGCCGCGCTCGACGGCGAGATCGACGTCCTGTCCGGATTGATAACCCAACACGATATCGAATTTGGTGCCGAGGGTTTCTTCCATCAGCTTTGGCAAGTAGTAGCCGGTCGAAGTGATGCCGTTGGAGCCGCACTTGGGCGCCGCCGACGCGTTCTTGATGTCGTCCATCGATTTATAGGGAGCATCCGAGCGCATGTACAATAAATGATTTGACGTGACCGGATTGCCGACCCAGCCGAACTTGGTCCAGTCGAATTTAGCTTCCGGCTTTTTTGTGAGCTGTTCGAAATAGAGCGCGGGGTAGATAGCGCCGATCGTCAAGCCGTCCGGTTTGGCGACGTTGTAGACCTGATTGGCCGCGATCATCGAAGCCGCGCCGGGCACATTCTGAATTATGATATTCGGATTTCCCGGAATGTACTTCGGCATGAACTCGGCGAGCATGCGCGGGTACAAATCGTAAGCGTCGCCGGCTTTGGTGCCGACGATAATTGTAATCGTCTTTCCTTGAAAGTACGGGGTCTGAGCCTGGGCGTGCCCGACCGCGAAACCTAACGCTAATAATAGGGCCACAATCAAACGATGCATCTTTGTTCTAACCTCCTAGAAAGAATTTCGAACGAACCGTACCATTTAAATCGATAGTTTCAACCGACTTACAAAGTGTTGATGACCGGCTAATCGGTCGCTAGGCCTTTCCCGCCTCAATATGGATATCACTGACCATCGGATCGGGAGATCCGATCAATTGCCCA
>JBEVIO010000363.1:0-3616 GCA_040510635.1 Binatia bacterium
GGAACACGGACAAAAGGCGGACAATTTACAGACGGAGAGAATTTCAATGGCGTCCAAGTTACTGATTTTTTGGTGGAGCCGATCGGGATCGAACCGACGACCTCTTGAATGCCATTCAAGCGCTCTCCCAACTGAGCTACGGCCCCACGACAGGAAAACTGCGTGATGAATTCTACGTGATGAATCAAAAGTAGGTAACCCGGCTGAAAAAGTCAATCGAGATCAATTTGCCCACGAGAAGATTCGTTCAAGATTCGATCCTCAGCAGGTGTTAGGCACGGGATTACTTACCGCGTACCATCTCCTCGGCATGGCGCCGCGCTTGCTCGGTGATTGTCACGCCGCCGAGCATTCGGGCCAATTCACTGACCCGGTCCCGTTCGTTCAGTTGTCTGACTCGTGTGAAAGTCCGCCCCTTCTCGACCTCTTTTTCCACGACGAAATGGGCGTCCGCCAGGGCGGCCACCTGCGGCAGATGAGTCACGCTGATCACTTGATGATGCGCGGCCACCTGTTTGAGCTTTTTACCGACGATTTCGGCCACCCCGCCGCCGATGCCGGCATCGACCTCGTCAAATAGCAGCGTCGAAACCAGTCCCGGCGTCATGACCAGGGCTTTGAGCGCGAGCATCAGGCGCGACAGCTCGCCGCCCGAAGCGATCTTTGCCAGCGGTTTCGGCGGCTCTCCCGGGTTCGGCGAAAAATAGAATTCCACCTGATCCATGCCGCGTTCCGTGAGTTTCTTGCCAGCGATAAAAAACGGTGGTGCGTCGGCCTTTTCATCTTGCGTGATAAAATGTGCCTCGAACCGCGTCTCCGGCATCCCGAGACCTTTCACTTCTTTTTCCATTTCCCGTTTCAGTTTTTTTGCCGCGCGCTGGCGGGCGAGCGCAACTTTTTCCGCTGTTTCCCACGCCGCTTTACGCGCCCCGGCGAACGCCTTCTCCATAACGGCGATTTGCTCCTCGCCTTGTTCCAAGCTAAGGAGCGATGTTTTGATTTCCTCATGCATGCGCAGGATCTCGTCGACGCTCCCATTGTATTTACGCTTGAGGCGCTGGATTTCGGCCAAGCGGTCCTCGACTTCTTCCAGCGCGCCCGGATCGAAATGGACGCGCTCGGCGTAACGGCGCAGCTGCGCCGCGGCCTCTTGCAACTGCGCCAACGAAGAGTCGAGCAATTCGACGCTCGGCTGCAGGTGATGATCGATCGTCGACAGCTCGCGCAGCCGGATGACGTATTTGCTCAGCCGCCCGACCAGCGCCGCTTCGCCTTCGTATAAAAGCTCCTCGCCCTCGCGGCAACCTTGATAAAGCTTTTCGCTATGTGCCAGAACATTCTTGCTGGCTCGAAGCTCTTCCTCCTCGCCGGGCTTGAGCCGCGACTGGACCAGCTCCTCGGCTTGGGCTTCGAGCAAGTTTTTTTCACGACGCCGCTGCTCGAGCGACTGCCGCGCTGCGTTGAGGTCGCGCCAGGCATCGGCCAAGCCATCGTAACTTTCTTTCATCGTCCGCGCCAAAGCGCCCATGTCGGCGAACGCGTCGAGCAAATTCAAATGAGTTTCCGGCTGCAGCAAAGTGTGGTGCTCATGCTGGCCGTAGATATGAACCAGGAAACTCCCTATGTCGGCGAGAACCGCGAGCGGTGCGAGACTACCGTTTAAGTAAATGCGATTTTTGCCCGAGCGATTGACGATGCGTTTGATCACGAGTTCGCCGTTCGTCTCGAAGCCGGCGGCGCCGAGCTTATTTTCTATCTCCGCCGACAAGCCTTCGAACAGCGCTTCGACGGTCGCTTCTTCCTCTTGGCTGCGAATCACCTCCGAGCTGCCGCGCTCGCCAGCAATCAAGCCAAGAGCGTTCAGAATAATCGATTTGCCAGCCCCGGTTTCGCCGGTAATAATGTTCAGTCCGGACTGGAGATCGAGGCCGACCTCATCGATAACTGCGAAGTTCTTGATGCGCAGCTCGCGCAGCATAAGACCGAGCGCCTAGCGTTCTCCCCATTTTAGCTTTTCGCGCAAAATCTCATAATAGCTGCGCGACGGAAGTTTGATCAAAGACACCGGCAAGCCGTAGTCGCGCGCTTCCACCCGATCGCCATTGTTGAGCCGAATCCCCTGCTGACCGTCGGGAATTAAGATGACGGTGTCGCCGAAGGAGCGCAGAGTGACGCGAATCACCGCGTTGCTCGGCACGACGATGGGCCGATGCGTGAGCGTGTGGGGGCAGATGGGAGCTAACACGATGGCGCCGAGAGTCGGCTCAAGGATCGGCCCCGCCGCGGCCAGGGAATACGCGGTCGATCCGGTCGGGGTCGAGACAATCAGACCGTCGGCGCGATAGGTGCAGAGATAATCCTTACCAATGTAGGTTTCCAGGTCGATGATCCGGCTGCGTGCACCCTTGGCGATAACCACATCGTTGAGCACGCGAAACTTATGCGGGCGGCCATTCTTTCCCAACACACGCACCTCGAGGGTCATGCGTTTTTCGACTTCATAATCGCCGCTGAGGGTTTTACTCAGCACCGATTCCAGCTCGTCCACGGCGACCTCGGTGATAAATCCCAAGGCGCCCAGATTGACCCCCAGAATCGGCACTTCCGGCCGCTCCACCAACGGAGCGATGTTGAGCAACGTACCATCGCCACCGAGAGAGATGATGAGGTCGGCTTTGAGCGCCATCTCTTTCTTGCTGCAAGACTGCGCGCCAGCGCGCGCCAAGCCGTTTTCCACGCAGACTTTCTTACCACGCTTTTTCAGCCACGGGATCAGCCAGCGAACCATCTGTGCCGCTTTGGCTTCCTGGTACTTGGCCACAAGGCCGACGGTGCGAATCATTGACGAAGCTCCTGCGCGAGATTATCACATGGTAGAAAAAAATGTCCACGATGACAGCTATCGTTACCATCGACGGTCATGAAATTTACATTGAGCAACTGCAGGGCCAATTCTGATGCTGCCTTTTTTGGAAAGATTTAACCTGGCCTTAACGCGCACCGCTTCGGGTCGCGGAACCTCGAGTGTGGCGGTCACCCGCGGCTTGCGCAGACGATTGGAGGAAACTCGGACCGGTAAAGAAACTTTCTGGCCGGATCAAACCACCAGACTGCGTAGACGCGAGCTCAGGTAATCGACCAACATGACCAGCGCGATCAGCACCAGCACGATGGCGGCCGCTTCCTGATATTGAAAAGTGCGAAAGCTGGTGTTCATGAGGTAGCCGATGCCACCGGCGCCGATCAGACCGAGCACGGACGCCGCGCGAATGTTGGTTTCGAGGCGATAAAGCGTAAAGGAAATAAGGTCAGGCAAAATCTGCGGCAGCACCGCGAAAGAAAGAATTTGCCCGTAGCCCGCACCCGTCGCACGGATCGCTTCGACCACGCCCTCGTCAATATTTTCCACCGACTCGGAAAGCAGTTTCCCGAGCACGGTCGCGGTATGAATGGCCAACGCCAGGGTTCCAGCAAAAGCGCCCAAGCCGACGGCGGCGACAAACAGCAAACCGAGCGCTAGGTCGGGAATCGTGCGCACCAGATTCAAAACCGAGCGCACGGAAAAATAGACCCATGGATGGGGTGTCGTGTTGCGCGCGGCAAGAAAGCCCAATGG
>JBEVIO010000364.1:0-6068 GCA_040510635.1 Binatia bacterium
TTTGAAGGGACGCGGCTTGCGCGCGCTTTCTTGCTGTCGATCGGTTTTCGCCAAGAGCGGGTATTGGTCGGCGCCGCGAAAGTTCGGGTAGACTTTCACCGTGTCGCCGACGGTGAGCGTCATTTGCCGCTGCGTCAATCCGTGTTGCCCGTGCACGCGTAGAACCACGTCGCCGAAAGCGTGGGCGCCGCGTTTAAGCGGCCGAATGGTATAATTCAGGCGCGCTTCGCCGTGGGGCGGCAAGTGTACAGGCGGCAGTTCGTCACGCGATTCGAAACTCTCAGGTACCTCGTCGCGCACCCAGGCGAGCAACGCGAGTGCGCTCCGATTAAGTAAAACGAGCGTGAGCGACTGATCGACGCCGAGAGCGAAACGTGGCGGCAGCTCACGGCGCGCGCTAAGCTCCGAAGCTCGCGGGATTGTGTTAACGTCGCGCCAGCAGAGCGCAGTCAGCAGGACGAGATAAGCCAGACCGGCGAGCCACCCTGCGGGCAGCAAAAGCGCCATCAGCCAAAGCGGCACGCCCAGCGCGATCAGCCGGATTAGCTTTAAAGTCGGCAGCAGCGAAAGAGCGGCGATCATTTTGTCTATCGGGGAATCTCGACTTGCGCGATCAGCGATTGCAGACAACCGTCGGGGGTGAGCCCCTCGATTTCCGCCTCGGGCGTCAAGCGCACGCGATGGCGCAACACCGGCAACGCAATTAATTGGATCTCATCCGGCGTGACATAATCATGGCCGCGCAGCACGGCCAGCGCCTTGGCCGCTTGCAGCAGCATGATCGCAGCGCGCGGGCTCGCACCGAGGGTGAGACTTGGAAAGCTGCGCGACTGACGAATGAGTTTCAGCGCATATTCCAGCACCGTTTCATCCACCCGGACGGCGTGGGCTGCGGCGCGTAGCCGAGCGATTTCTTGCGGTCCGATGACCGGTTGAATGACGCTGTGGGGCTGGGCCGATTTCTCGCCCAAAGCCTGGGCTGATTTGAGCATGGCCCGTTCTTCTTCTTCGGCGGGATAATCGACGACGACTTTCATCAGGAAGCGATCCAACTGCGCCTCCGGGAGCGGATAGGTGCCTTCGTATTCGATCGGGTTTTCCGTGGCGACCACCGTGAACCAGTTCGATAGCTGGTGACTTTGCCCATCGATGCTCACCTGATAATCTTGCATCGCTTCGAGCAACGCTGCTTGGGTCTTCGCCGGAGCGCGATTGATTTCGTCGGCCAGCACGATGTCCGCGAACAGCGGACCCGGACGAAAGCGAAACTCGTTTGTCGCCGAGTCGAAGATATTTACACCGGTGATATCCGACGGCATCAGGTCGGGGGTGAACTGGATGCGCGAAAAGCGGCAGCGCAGCGCTGCGGCGAGGCTGCGCGCGAGCAGGGTCTTGGCGACGCCGGGCACGCCTTCGATCAGCACGTGCCCGCCGGCGGCGACGGCGACCAGCAGGCTTTGGATCGCCACTGCTTGACCATAGATCACCCGTTGCAACTCGGCTTGCACGGCGCGACCGATATTCAGCACGTCCACGGAAATGTCCTCTGCGCTCATGGCTGTGATCCTTTGATGAGATCTCCGGCAGCGACGCCTAACTCGATAAATTCCCTGTCGGTGAGCTGCTCGCCGTTTTGTGTTTTCGCCAGCAAGGCGCGCAACCTGACAACGCTTGGTTTGGCGTCGCCGGCCGGCGCCCAGGTTTCTTCTAGGGTGTCGATCAAGTCGGTTGACGCGGCAATCCTGCGCCGCCCCTTGGTCAGGTTTCGTGCCAGTTCGCCGACGATCAATTGCGCTGCCAGTCCCTGGGCGGCCGCAGCCTGAAGAAAACCTCCCCGTGCATTGACCAGTTCGAGCGGGCTTGCGCGCGCCGCTGCCGGCGGTTCCGAGATCCGCCCGAAGCGGCGGCGATAGACGAATACATACAAGAAGCCGGCGGCGGCGAGTTGCAAAACCATCCAGCCCCATGGCGTCGCAAGAAAGGCGCGGATCAACTCGCCGGTGCCGCGCTTTTCGCCGAAGCCGTGATGATATTCATCGAAAAGAATTTTACCTTCGCCCCAAGCTGCGGCCAGAGTCACCAGCCAAACGGCATTATCCGAGCGGCGCAAGGCGCCGTTGCTGATCATTGTTGGATCGGCGATGGCGACAATCCGGCCTCGACCCGCGGGGATTTCGACGGCTAGGGCTTCGTTGTTGCCAGCGGCGATCACGTTAAGATCCTTTACTCGCGCAAAACTGCGTTGCCAACGCAGCTTCAACTCTCCGGATCGAACCGACGAGCCGCTGGCTTGACCGGTTTTAAATTTTCCCGGCTTCGCCCAGGCGAGCGACGGCGCATGGCGCGACAAGTATTTTTCGGATTTGTCCGCGCGGTTTTCATCCGAGCCATCGACGATTTCTTCGGGACGGTCGTCCGAACCTTGGCCCATCAGCCAGCCGTTGGCGGTTAGCAAAATGAGTTGCCCGCCGGCGGCGAGCCAGCGGTCCAGATGTTGCCCTTCGCGATTGGATATCGACCTGCCCGGGTCGGCGACGATAAGCGTGCTCGCGCTGCCCGCTTGATCCGGCAACGGCAGCAAATAGAGCGGTCGGCGCCACTGCTCCACCGAGGGCAAGAGTCTTCTCATGACCAGCAGTAACGCGCGCGCGCCGGTGGAATCGGTAAAGAACGTCGAGGGACGCCGTCGAATCACATCGGGACTGTCTTGGTTAGAAAAATTTGCCAACAGCAGCGAGAGGATTAGGAAAATGCTCGTTGCCACCGTGGCGGTCACGCGGTTATAGGTCTGTGCTGTCATGGAACGCGATCGGTCTCACAGAGGTGATTGACACGGACCAGCAAAGCTTCGGCGGCGTCGGCGGGAGGAAGCAGGCACGCGTAAATCGCGCGTTCATAAAGATCGCTTAACTCGGCAAAAATCGCATACCAGGGATGGCTGCGAGCACATTCGCCCAGGTAATGGGAGTTGGTTTTCCAGCCGGCGAATTTGATCGCGCCCTGTTCGTCCAGGAGACCCAACAAAACCCGATGCGCGATCCAGACCGCACGCCGCACGTTGCCGTCCTTGAGCTCATCGCGAGCCATTCGTAAGGCTTCGTGCCAGTTGGTCGCGGTGCCTTGCAAAATCTCCCAGCGGTTCGAGCGTGCCGTCGGACTGTTTTTTTTTCGCCCGAAGGGAAACACGTCGGATAGCGCGAGATAGAGCAGATGGGCAACGCAGACGAGCAAGATCAAGAGCGCAATGACAAACAAAACGCGAGCGAGGACAGGATTGGCTTCCGACCAAGCGCCGAGGGCGTCGAGCCACTCCTTGACCGCTTTGATCATCTCGAAAAAGGTCTGCCACCAGCGGGAAGGTTCGGTAAACTCAGGGCGGTCGAGAATTTCTCGGGTCGCCGCGCGGATAGCCTCCGCGGCAGGAACCTGATTTGATTGAAGGACAACCGACATCGATAATCAACGGCTCAGCGTCGGCGCCACCACCGCGCGTTCCGCGTTGGGCGCGATTGCGTGGCTGAGCATTTCGAGGTCGAAACCCTCCTTGCGGATGCGCATATCGTAATAGAGTAGAATGGTCGCGATGACGAGCAGCGGGGTCATAAAAATCGAGGCCAAGTTGTTTATCGCCGAGCTGAGAAGCGCCCCGCCGCGCGAGCCGGGATCGAAAAGCCAACTGGAAATCATCCCGACACCGGCGCCCAGAATCAGTTCCAGCAGGATGATTACCATCGTGACGCAGAATACTTTGCCGCGGTAACCTTTCACCAAATCGCGGCTCCGTCTAAGGCTCGGCATCGCCTTTTGACCCTCGACGAGAATTGCCGGAACGATCAAGGCGTAGGAAAGCATCCAAAGAATCCCGGGCACGATCAATAAAAGAATGCCGAACATCATTCGAATCGTGGCGGTAATTTCCGCCAACGACAATGTCCAGAAGCAGCCCAAACCCCGGCGCAGCGCCTCGCCGATCGTAACATCGTTACCCAGGTACCGTTCGCTGATCGCGTAGGTGGCGGCGCCACCGGCAATCGGAAACGCAACGCTCGCCCAAAGGACGATGAAAGCGATCAGAAACAGCACCGTCGACAAACCGCCGCCGAGTCTGTGGACGCTGATGCCTAAGCTCGACTCGAGCATGAGCATGATCAAATAAAACGGCACGTAGGCCACGGCGGTGATGCCGAGCATCAAGGAAAAATTATTGGTGTAGAGGCGAAAGGCGCGATCGAGCAGTGTCCCAGTGGTCATCGCTTCGAAACGGGGCGTATCGGTCGTATCCATGAGACTCCTTTCAACGATGCAAAGCGGTTGGCGCAGGTCCCCTATCGTCGCGGTTCTTCGGCTAAGGATGGTTGGTCCTAAACGAGCCGCCGCTTTTGCAAGATGGCGGCCACCCGTCGGCCGGCGATCCGCGGCATTATAGCACGGGGCGTGAGGTGAATTGAAAAATCTTTCATGCGCCGGCGTAGGCGCTATTCGAGCGCGCCGCTGGCTATTTTACGATTCGGATCGACCAGCTTCCTGAATCACTGCCGCCGGTCCACAGGCCGCGGATGGTTTCCTTCGCCGCTGCTTCAAAGAGCTCGGCGAAGCGCGCATTGTGCACGTGGGGAAATTCAGCCGACCAACTGCCGGCGTATTCGGCTTCGCGTCCCTCCGCGGCCGCCTGCCAGGTGCCGTTCCAGCCGGTCGCATGTTTTTCCGCGCTCCAACTCCCGCGCAGCACCGTCATGCCGCTGGCGTTGCTCAACGTCCAGGCACCGCTGGCCTGTTGCTCGGTCGAATTCGGAGCTATGCTCCAAGTGCCGTTAAAAGTGCGACCGCCCGAGGTGCGCGCCGACCAAGTCGACGAGCTGGATTGTTTTTCTTTAAATGCGTCCTTCGCTTGATTGCTGAGGACGACATCGGCGGCGCGCACCCAGCCGACCGGGCCCTGTTTGCGGCGCACGATGTACCAGATCTCGCTGCCGACCGACTCGGCGATCGGAGTCAGAGCTTCGCCTTTTTCCAAGGTGGCAATACGGTCACTTTCGACATCTTGTCGGGAATACAAGCCCGCGCCGGATTCACGCGCGGTCATCGCCGGCGCGGAGTCGGCAGTAAAGACACGGCTGGGAGTCGCAACTAGCATCAAAATGAGCCATAGAAACAATCCGAGGGGCGTCCAACGTGTGTTCATGCGCTTCCTTCTGTACAGTGTCGTTCGCTGAAATCACCACTTATCTTAGCGCATTTGGTAATCGCTTCAAAAGCGCTGAGCGAAGCAAAAATATTGCAACGTTACGCAATGATTTCTGCGCCCGCCGCGAGTGTCGAGGAGCCGTCTTACTGGAAGCCCGAATTATATTTTTATCAGGGGAAATTTATCAGGAAGGTCGCCGCTCCGGATTTTGCGCATGACTTTAGCATGACGAACTCGGTGTCGTCGCACACCGGCAGCGGCAACTCAAAGGCTTAAGTTGGCGCCCAGAGATTGCAATGCGCGCCGGCTCACGCCGCAGCGCGGATCTCGCCAGTGGCGTGGGCGGATTCGCTTGCCTTATGCTCTTGTTCTTCGACGGTGAGCATGGCGAAATTGGCCGCCACTAAACCGCCAATGCAAAGACCGGCGGCTAAGCCAAAGACGACAGAAGCGTGCAAAGCGTAACCGCCTTCCGCGAAAGTATCGGAAGCTGCGACCCACGTAATGAGCGCGGTAAAAATCGTACCGACGACCACGCCGTGTAACAGATGTCTATTCATTGCGTTCCTCCCAAGGCAATTTACTGGAGTAAACCAATGAGCAATCGGCGCGCCAAGGACGACGCGGCAAAATTGTTTAGTTTTAGAAGTACCCAGCGCGGGTAATTCCCATCTAAGAGAAAAACGTACCGTGGGTTTCCGGGCGATAGGAAAGCCGTGGATGCGCTCCGTGCCAATAAGAAGCAATTGCAATCCCATAGAATTCTAAGGCCCCGAGCGCGTCGATTGACCAACACTTGGGAGGTGTGCATACCGAACTAACCTTCCGCCGCTCGTCAAATCAGTCGGTCGCAATCCGACCGCGCCTTGCGCTCTGACCGAGT
>JBEVIO010000365.1:0-8066 GCA_040510635.1 Binatia bacterium
CCCAAGTGCGTTTGAGATCGTCGCGAATTTTCACGTGTAGTCGGCCGAGCGGTTCGGTTTCAAGCTCGACGAGGTCACCATCCTGAAATGGATTGAGGCCGCGATGATTGGTGCCGCACGCAAGTACGTCGCCCGGCTCGAGCGGATGAATGGAGCTCACCCACTCGATGCAGCGTGGGATTTTGTGCGCCATGTCGCTGGTGTTGTAGTTCTGCATCAGCGCGCCGTTGTTCCAGAGCCGCACCTGAAGATTGAGCGGGTCTTTAATTTCGTCGGCGGTGACGAGGTACGGCCCCATGGGTCCGAAGGTGGCGCGCGATTTCATCTGATAGAACGTGTTGCCGGCGGGCGGCAGACCGCGCGCGGAGCCGTCGATGAAATTGACGTAACCGAAAACATATTCCATCGCTTTGGCCACGGGCACGTTGTCGGCGCGCTTGCCGATCACCAGCGCGAGCTCCGCTTCGCCCTCGAAGATGGCGGCCGGCACGTCGGGCAACACCATCGTGTCGCCATCGCCGATAACGCAGTTCGGCGACTTGTGAAAAGCGTTGATCGGCGCCGGCTCCTTGCGCGTGCCGTCTTCCATATAGTTCACCGCCATGCAGTCGATGTTGACCGGCTTGGGCAATGGCGGCCGGAGGCGCACGCTCTTAAGCGGAACCCCGTTGCCGGCGGTGGCAGCCTTCTCCAACGCGCCGCGGTAGTCGCCGAAGCGTTCGATCAGCCCGCTGATCAAGTTATGCGGCCCGGTGTGCGGGATGTCCTGCACGAGTCGCGACACGTCAATGACGGTATCGCCGTTCAACACGCCGAGTTTGAAATCATCGAAAAACAATATCTTCATTTGCCCTCCTTGAGAGTCGGCCCGGATATTACGAATATGTCACAGTTTGTTCAACAAAAATCGGCGAGATTCGGCAGGTGCAAACCGCTCATACGCAACGACGGTTCGGCGGCGTTGCCGGTTCACGAACTCGATGGAAAAAATCCCGCCAACAACCTACCAGCGATCCTGACCCATCGACCAGCGATCCAAGCTGGCGAGATACTCACGGAACAGCACCATGCGCATCGCCACCGCGCGGCGCACGCGGTCCTGGCGGTCTTCGGTGGTCGCATAGCGTTTGAGAAATATCTGCGGCACGCTGCCGTGACCTTCTTCGTCCTCGGTGATCTTGCGATACGGCTGCTTGATCCACTCGGGAACGTCAGGCGACTTTAGACACATTTGAATGAGGTAATTGGCCACGGTTTCACCCGCTAGCGACAAGCCGGCGACACGCTCGCAGGTGTCGTTCAGTCCTTCCATCGCATTGAACATAGCAATCTGCGCCGGCAAAGGCTTGTAGTCGAATGGCTCGGCGCCAAGATCGCAAATCCGTTTGGTCAGCAACTGTGCATGCACCATTTCCTCGTGCGCCGACTCCGCCATCGTCGCTTTGACATCGATCTCCGGCGTCGTCTTGAGCCAAGTGCCGAATAAATCGGCAGCGCGCAGCTCGTTAAACAATCGGCTCTGCATGACGCGAATGCGTTGCTCATCCGAGCGCAGCGGAATGTAACTGTAAGCCGGTGGATTAGCGTCGAGCGAATGGCAAAACTCGCGCACCGGCGCGAGTATTTCGTTGAGAAACTCTTCGCTGTTCATGTAGTTAATGCCATCGTCGATCTTCGATTCTCGATCCTCGGACTTGGGCTAGCCGCTTAGACCCGCCAACCCTTCTGCGAGATATCGATACCGTTGCCTTCGGGATCGTGGACACGATATTCGGCGAACGGAATCCGTTCCGGACGTGCCGCGCCGCGGCGCACGCCGGCCTTGTCGGCGCGCGCTTGCATTTCTTCGTTGCTTTTGACGTGAAAGCCGAAATGATTGAGCCCTATCGGCTCTTCCTTGCGCTGATATAAAAGCGCCAAGTTGAAATAGCCGTCGGAAACGAAGATCGAAGAGCGGTCGGTTTTTTCCACCTCTTTCATATCGAGAACCTTGCAGTAGTAATCTGCCATGCGCTGCGGATCGGGGGTGTACAGAGCGATGTGGCGGATCGGCACGGGGCGCTGCTCGTAGGCGACGTCGAAAGCGCGCCGGCAAACACCGACCGTGTTACCGTCGGGATCGCGCAGCTCAAATTCCACGCCGGTGATCGCGTCGACCTGAATCAGTTCCGACTCCTGGGCGCCAGCCTGCACCAATTTTTTTCCCAAGGATTCGACCCGGACGGTTTCGAAGCTCAGATGCTTCAAACCTTGCTTGTGCGGCTCCGTTTCCGGAACCAGCGCCAGATTAAAAGCTCCGTCCGAAAGAAACACTGCGCCTTTTGCTTCCTCGATTTTTTCGAGCTCGAAGACTTCCTGATAAAAAGCCGCGAGCCGTCCGGGGTCTTCAGCAGCGATAACCAACTGGCGCAATTGTGGCATAATCTTCGTGACCTACCTTCCCTGAAGATGGCTCGACACTAACACATTGGCGCATGAGATTCACTGTAACAAAGACGACATCGACGGCGTCATCTTTTGCTCCGTCAAAGACGATCGGACGGGCACGAGCAGCTTGAATATGCTGCCTACGCCCAACTCGCTCGACAGGCGAATTTCACCACCGAGCGCCGACGCCAGCTTGCGGCAAAGACCGAGCCCCAAGCCGGTACCGCCGTAGTGGCGCGTCGAGGAGCCGTCGAGCTGGCGAAAATCTTCGAAGATAACATCTTGATCTTCGCGCTTGATGCCGATGCCAGTATCGGCGACGGCTATTTCCAAAAACTCGCCGCCGCCTTCGCTGATTTCGCGGATCGATAGATCGATCTTACCCTTTTCCGTAAACTTGAGCGCGTTAGTCAAAAGCTGCACCAAAATCTGTTGCAGCTTCTGCCCGTCGCTTTCGATGGTGTCGATGGCGGATTCGACGTGAATGCCGAACTGAATGGGCCGTTCGCGAATGAGCCGCTGCGTCATCATTTCCAAGCAGGTCCATATTTCTCTGAGCTTGACGATCTCGAATTGCGCCGACGGCCCGTCGGTTTCCATGCGCGAAAAGTTCATCAAATTGTCCATCAGATTCGACAGCTCTTGGCTGTTGTTGACAAGCCGAATAAGGATATCGCGCGCGCCCCCGGTCAAATCCAAATCGCGCAAAATCTCGCTAAAGCCGATGATCGTGCTTACCGGCGTACGCAGCTCGTGGCAGATGTTGGCGACAAAGTCTTTCTTCACGCGGTCCATTTCGATCAGTTTTCGATTGCTGTTTTCGACCCGCTGGTAAGCCCGGATCGACTCCTCATAGAGCCGGCCGTTTTCCAACGACAACGCCAATTGGTCGGTGAGCGTCGCCAACAGACGGAAATCTTCGGCGCTGTATTCGTGCCCCGAGCGCTTCGCGCCGAACGCCACCGCGCCACGGACTTGCCGTTCGTACACGAGCGGCAGCAGCAACTCGGCATTCCAATGTTGAAAAATTTCTAGCACGCGCTCCCGGCTTTCCCGATAACGCGGATGGGTCATCGCTTCGGCGCGGGCCACGGCCCGATAGTCTGCGGCAGGCCAAATTTCGCCAAGCCTTCCCGTTTCGGCCGAAATCGTATCGATCCTCGGTGCCATCGACTCGTTCGCCACGATCATAGACTCGGCGGCTTCTTTGGCTCGATAAACTATCACCGCATTGGCAATTCCAAGCGGCGCCGTCACCCGATCGATAAAGCCGTGGGCCAATGAAGCGGCGGAGTCGAGGCTACGGAGATAAAAACTGATTTCCGCTTGGAGCTGCGCCGGATCGTAGTCCTGGCGAAAAATATAACGATCGACCACTCCTTCCAACCAACGCAGCAACGGATTGAACAGGGCAACGACGAGAATAGAGAAAAAGATCGGCACCAGCGGGTCTTTGGCGTAGGCGCCGATCCAGGGCGCGACTAAAAATGCAATGACCGCGTAGATCGCTACCAACAAGCCGAGCAGGGCGATGCGGCTCAAGCCGACCCGCAGGGCATTGCCGAGATCAAAAAGACTGTACTTCAGCAAGGCATACGCCACCGAAATGGGAAAAAAGATCGTCGGAATCAAGGCGAGATTGTACGGCACCTGAATTTGATACGTACTCGTGAGCACGGTCATCAGTGCCGGAAGCAGAAATCCCAAAAGCGCGCCGACAAACATGACGCGCAAACGCGACCGGTCTAAGTCCGATTCGCTGCGGCGCAGAGCGTTTCCGGTAATCAGCAGAAAACTAGCGGCGCCGATACAGACGTAAACATAACCCGCGCGAAAATTGTCAATCCAGATCTCGGACGGGCCGAAATAAGTCATGCTGTTCAGGAGTCCCAGTGCCAGGCCGACGCCGTAGATAAGCGCGATGAAGCGGGGCCGAAGCAAACCGTGCACGCTGTCGCTGCGCAGCATCAGTGCCAAATGGATGGCCGCACTCGGCGTGAGCGCCAACGCGAAGATGCGCAGCTCCTTCGGCAGCATCGCCTCGGTCATGAAATCAAACGTGGTCTGAAACCAAACGAAAACCGCCAAAACCATGAAACAGAGCGGTAGCGCCACGGGCGATGAAGCACGGTAAAAATAAGGAGCCACGCCGATCAGCAGAAATGCCAGACCAATGATGATGTAAACACCGAAGCTCAATAGCCAGTCACGAAAACTAAAAGTCATCGTCGCTACGGTATAGTCGCGCAATTGTTGATCGCGGATCACCTGGTAATGAATGGCGCTGCCCACCGGACTTCGACGTACGAGATCATAAAGCTCGGCACGATCGCGCAGTGAACGACCCGCCACGCGAACAATGCGATCCAAGGATTGCAGCCCGGCATGGGAGCCCGTCCAACCGGGCACAAAGTAGGGGCCGACGGTGAGGTTTTCATGGACGAAAAATCCTGGAAAGGGTTGATTGATCCAACGGCTCGATGAGAGAAACGATTCGCCGATGAGAAGGAAGCCAAATACGCCGGTCAATAGAAGCAGCGAGTATCTTTGCCAGGTGTTTTGGCCCATGAAGTATCCCTCCAGCGCAAGCTCTCGACATCACGCCTTTATCAAGGCCGATCGAAGGCTGTCAAGGTAGGCTAATGTAGGAGAAGTTAGCGATAACCAGCACGCGCCCGAAGACAAGCCTAAATGAAAGCAACGAAGGTGCACCGCGCGCAAATCCGACGGGCTGACCAAGTTGCAAAACCGGCAAGCTAAATCTTGGCAATGGTCTCGCTCGGCAAGACGATCCGGGTTTGGCGGCCGAGGATTTCTAGCAAAACGGCGACGCGCTCGCTGCCTTTTAGCTTTTGCTCAAAGACTGCCTCAAGGCCTGAGAATGGGCCCTCATTGATGCGCACGGTGTCGCCCGGCTTGGCGTTGACGGGATCGATCTCCGCGACTCCGCCCGGACAACGTTGGCGCAACCCTTCGATGATATTTTCGCCGACCTCGGCGAGGCGGCTACCAAAGGTGAGAAAATCCTTCACTCCGGGAGAGTAGCGCGCCGCTTTGCCAGAAGTCACCATATCGAGACGGCAGAACACGTAGCCGGGAAATAGCGGCGCCAGCACCCAATGGAACCGGCTGCCGATTCGCCGCCGCGTGCGCATCCACGGTAAGAATACTTCCAAACGAAAATCGGTTAACCGCTTTTCAACGTCCTTTTCGCGATTGACTTTGGTTTGGATGGCGTACCATCTGATCCCAGGTTCGATCTGCAGTGCTTCTTGTCTCATCAGAAAACAAGCAACCTCGTCAGTAAATTGTTCGACTCATGCCGCTCCACGGCTGTCTAGTCTAACAGACAAACTTGCGAATGATAACCTGCGCTGCTTTTCTTCACGGAAAAAGCGCTTAGCGCAAAGGATTGAATTTTCTTGACTTCGGCGTCAAATTGGGGTGCAATAGAGTTGTTGAGGTTGTGAACTGAAGACCCTGTGCGTTGTTAACGTCTAACTTTCGAAGAGGCGCGTGGCTGCCCGACCAGGCAATTTGAAGGAGGTCGAATGCAAGCCTTGAAATACAGCCGGTTCTCGGCACCCGTGATCCCCCCTTTTGCATTCGTCTCTTGGCAGTTTGCTCGCGCAAGGTGATGCACGATTTTAAAACATTGCCCGCGCCAGCTTCGCATTTCGTAGCAAGCATCTATCCCCTACTAAATCCCGTTCCCCTGAGTTTCCGCCACGGGCCATTTACACCAACCATCGGCCATAGCATGATGATAAACGGAGGCTGCTCCAATGGACAATAAGGAATTCGAAGCTCTCATCAAGAAAGATCGCGACATGCACCAATCGCGTTCGTGGCGCGGCAACCTGCTCGGCTACCTGGAAAAGGTGAAAGCCGATCCAACGATTGCCAAGCTCGCCCATGCGCGCACGTACGATACGATCATGAAGCGGGGCGTGCGCGACATTCATGAGAACAGCGATCCCCACGTCAAACGGCTTTACAAAGATGAGTCGATCAAGCTCTTCGATTTTTTTAGCGACGAGTTCTTCGGCATCGAGAAAACCGTTTCACAAATCGTGCGCTACTTTCACGCTGCCTCGCTCAAAGGCGAGGAAAGCCGCCAGGTCCTCTACTTGATGGGACCGGTTGGCTCCGGCAAAAGTTCCCTGGTGGAAAAGCTTCACCGCGGCCTCGAGGAAAGCGAGCCGTTTTACGCCATCGAAGGTTGCCCGATGTTCGAGGAGCCGTTGCATCTGATTCCGCGCCATCTGCGCAAAGAGTTTGAAAAAATGCTCGGCGTTCATATCGAGGGCGATCTCTGTCCGGTCTGTCGCTACAAGCTGGTTCACGAGTACGCCGGCAAGTACGAGGAGTTCCCGATTTGCACGGCCGAATTCTCCAAACGCTCGCGCGTCGGCATCGGTGTGGTACCGCCCGTCGATCCGAACAACCAGGACACCTCCGTGCTGATCGGCAGCGAGGATATTTCCAAATTGGATCTTTACTCCGAGGGCGATCCCCGAGTTTTGGAATTGAACGGCGCGCTCAACATCGGCAACCGAGGTCTCGTCGAGTTTATTGAGGTGTTTAAAAACGAGATCGAATACCTGCACTGCATGATCACCGCAACTCAGGAAAAAGTAGTGCCCGCGCCGGGGCGCCACGGCCTGGTTTACGTCGACACGGTGATCGTGGCGCACTCGAATGAAGCAGAGTGGCAGAAGTTTAAAGCGGATCATACCAACGAAGCGATTCTCGACCGCATCGTGGTGGTGCGCGTGCCGTACAATCTGCGCCTCTCAGAAGAAGTCAAGATCTACCAAAAGATCATCCGCAACTCCGATTTCCGCGCGCACGTCGCGCCGCACACGTTGGAAGTTGCCTCCATGTTCGCGATTCTTTCGCGCCTCGAGCCGACCAACAAGTGCGACCTGATGACCAAGCTCAAACTTTACAACGGCGAGGAAGTCATCGAAAAAGGCCGTACCAAGAAAGTCGACGTGCAGGAGCTGCGCGACGGCAGCAAGCGCGAAGGCATGGCCGGTATTTCCACGCGCTTTATCATGAAGGCCCTGGACAATGCCCTCTCGGACAATCACGCCGGCAATTGCATCAATCCGATCAACGTGCGCGAAGCCTTTATTAACATGGTCAAGGAATCGGACATGCCGGACGATACTCGAAAACAGTACCTCGAGTTCTTGCAGGACACCTTGCACAAGGAATATTTGGAGATCCTCGAAAAAGAAATCACCCGCGCCTTTGTTTACTCCTACCAGGAACAAGCCGAAGCGCTGTTTCAAAATTATCTCGATCACGCCGAGGCCTATGTCAACAAGAGCAAGGTCAAAGACCGCAACACGAAAGAGGAGCTGGCGCCCGACGAAGGATTCATGAAATCGATCGAAGAACAGATCGCGATCATTGGTTCCGCGGCGGACGGCTTTCGCCAGGAAGTGATCGCCTATCTGTGGGCGGCCAACCGGCGCGGCGAGAAGATCGATTATCGCAGCTACGAGCCGTTGAAAGAGGCGATCGAGAAAAAGCTGATCACCTCGGTGCGCGATTTGAGCCGGGTCATCACTAAATCCCGCATGCGTGACGAGGAACAGTCGGAGAAATACGACGCCATGGTGAAAACC
>JBEVIO010000366.1:0-4181 GCA_040510635.1 Binatia bacterium
TCTTTCATCTGCGGTGGGACCCCTTGCTTCAAGGACTCGAGGATTTCTTCGCGGAAATTGCGCGGCGCCTTGTAATCTTCCTTGCCGGGCAGACGGAACCGTTCGATCTCCAGACCTGTGACGCCGCCCTCGACGTCGAATTGGGGAAACTGCGGCATGCCGGGCAGCGGCACCAGCATGCCCCCCGGCATAAAGCGGCCCTGGCGGAAAAGCCGGGTCACCGGCATGTTGCCAAGCTGCCCGCGCTGCGCCATTTGCTGCATCGCCGACTGCATTTGCTGCTGCGACTGCGACAGACGTTCGAGGGCGCTGCGCTCCGGAGGCACCGCCCCCGGCGAGTCGAGTTTGCCGAGACGCTCCGAGGCGGAACCCATGGAGTTTCCCGCCTCTTTGATGCCCTGCAATATTTTCGGGTCCAGGTTTGGGAAAAGCTGGAACAGAGAATCGAGTTTTTCGTGCAGATCCTCGGTGCGCTCCTTGAGCGCGCTCTGGCGCTGGGCGAGATCGCGAATCGCTTTTCTATCCGCTTCGTTTAACGCTTGCGCCGCTCCGCCCGGCGTGCCCATCAAGGCGCCCAGTTCGGATTTAAGATTCTTCAGCGTGGCCTCGGCCCGCTGCGCTTTGGGCTCCTGCGCGGGCGTGCGCGGTTTCGCCAACTCATTGCGCGCCAGCTTGTCCCCGTCACCGTAGCCGGGAAAGTCCTTAGCCAGCAGCTTGGCGATCAAGTTCTTAACCAACTGGTTCATGGTAGCATCGTCGAGTTTTTTGGTGATTTCCGGATCGTCGTCGCCGCCTTCGCGGTCGGGAAATTCCTGCGTGAGCTGGCCCAGATCCTTCAAGGCCTTGGCTAAAAAGCGGTCGAGTTTTTCCTTGAGAGCGCTGTCGCGCTCGCTTAGCGCCGAGTTGTTGACCCCTTCGGTGCCGAGCAGAATTTCCTGCTGTTCGCGGGCGATTTGCTGCAGCTCGTTGGTCGAGCGCTGCATCTCGCCCTGCATGCGTCCCATACTCGAAGCCATGGATTGGCGCTGCGAATTTTGCAACGACGCCACCATGGAGGCCATTTGGTTGAACAGCTCGCGGGCCAGCTGGCGGGCGCCTTCGATATCGCCAGCCATGAGCTTCTTGCGGATTTCATCGAGGGCCGAAAACATCTCATTGAAACCGAGGCTGCGCATGGCTTCAGAGTTCATGAAGTCGTCGGGGAGCTGCTGCGCCATTTGCGACAACGCCTGTTGGAGTGAGGCGAGAGCCTTGGCTAGCTCCGAAATCTGCTTCATGATCGCGTCGAGATTTTTATCGCCGCTCTGGAGTTTGTCCAGGGCGTCCATGAGCCGCTCCTGACTGCGCGCCAGGTCCTGGGCGGCGGTGGCGGCTTCCTGGGCTTTGAGCCGCTTGCCGATGTCTTCGGAAAGCAGCGACATCCGCTCCAGCTCGGCGGAGATGTCGTCTCGCGCCCGTAGCTTGTCCTCAGGCGTCGTCGCCTGCTGCTGGCGCTGCAAGAGATCGTCCTTGGTGAACTCGAGGTTGCGCTTGAGCGCGTCAAGATCGCTCCATGTCGCAAAATCGGACATCCGGTCCTTTTCAGTGCGCTGGATCGCTTCTTCGATACGCTTGAGCGCATCGGCGAGACTCTTTTCGAGCTTTTGGTCGTTGTCGCTCCCCATCGGCGCGTTCTTATCGCCGGGCAGGGGTGATTCCAAATGGTCGCCGAGGAGGTCGACCATGCGGTTATTCAAATCCTGGATCATCTGCGCGACTTGCCTGTGCTCGGCTTTGAGATTTTTGAGCCGGAGCCTGACTGACTTGGACATTCCCAGCTTGGGGCCGCTGATGGTGTCATTGTCCAGCACCTGGAGATGAAAAAGCGCTTCTTCGCCCTCGCGCAACGCCAGTTTGCCCAGGTCCCATTTGAACTGGCCGCGCAGAATCAACCGCTTGATATCATCCTTCTCGAGGCGAATTTTTTCTTCGCGCTCGCTTATTTTGGCGACCAGGTTGATTTCGCCGATGCCAAAATCGTCGCGCGCGCTGTATTCGAGCGGTAAGACTTCATCGCCGTTGACTTCCAGGTCGTCCGTAGGCGCCAGAAGATCAACGGTGGGAAAACCGTCCGGTTTTGCGCGCAGCTCGTAGGCGATGGGGGAATTCTGAAAGCCGAAAGCATCTTCGACCACGATGCGGTACCGCTGCGATTGAAACAGGACTAGATTGGCTTGCAGCTTTCTGCCGTCGATTTTGAGCGGCACCTTTTTGCCGTCATCGAGAATGAGTTCGCCCTTGGCAATATCTTTGGTGGCCATGGCGTCGAGGCGCAACGTCGAGCCTTTGAGTCCTTCGATATTGCCGCCCGGCGATGACACCGAGGCGAGGCCGGCGTAGGCCGGCGGGTAAAGCGTGATCTGGATGTCGGCGATTTCCGGCGGATCGACGGCCACGGCGATGTAAACCGGCGAGGAAAAGGCGCCGGTCACGGCGCGATAACGGAGGCTCTTTTCCAGGCGCGGGATGGTGAGGCCGAACTTACCGCCGCCGAGGTTTTCCATGGAAAGTTTCTCTTCACGCCCGGACTGGCCGGCATCGGTGTTGCCGCTGGCGACGAGCAGGTCGAGGGATTCAGCAACGGCGCCGGAAGTTGCCGCCTGGATCGCCACCCGCGTGCCACGGGCGACGCGAAGATTTTTCGGCTCGACGTCGATCACGATCACCGACGGCGGCAGGTGATCCAGCGGGCGGGTGAGTAAACTATAGGTTTCACCGACCCACGACGGATTGAACAGCACGGCGGCCAAGACCGGCGCGAAGATCAGCGCCAGCAGGCGCAGGCTGGCTTTTAGCCGCTGCGTGTCGATCAACTCGTCCACCTTCAACGCGGCAATCTGCCGGCGCGTACTGCGCAGCAGCGCGAGCACCATGGCCGTTGAGAAGCCGGACGTATCTTTCGACTCGGCGACCTGGGGATAGAGCTGCAATGAATTAATTAAATTATTGCGCAGCCTCGGCCGTTTCTGTTCGATGTAGAGAGCGGCCCGCTCCTGGGAGAGCCGGCGGAAAAAACGGAAAACAGTCCATGCCGCCATGACAACCAGCACGACGGTGGTCAAGGCGCTATAGACCACGGGGGCGTAGGGCATGAAATACACTAGCTCTTTGATGCCGGGCCCCAAAGCAAAGAGCACGAGAGCGCAGATCGCCGTAAGACAAACACCTTCGATTCCCTGAATGAAGGTCAAACGGCGCGTAAAACGCCGCAAAAACGATGAAAGTTCTTGGTATTCTTCCTGTCCCATGGCCGCAAACCTGGTTATCCTAACCCTTATGAACCGACTTGTCTATCCACCGGCAGACCGGTGTTTCAGCGGGTGGCAACAGGTGTATTGATGTGCTATGCAATTTTGATCAGAGAGAAAGGATTTACCCGAAAGCATGGACAACTTACAGGATCAACCTCTGGACCTGCATGAAGGTCACGAAGACGAATTTGGCGAGGACGAAGATGGCGGAATGGAGATGGACGAAGAGCACCCGATGTGGCGCTCGGAACGGATTACCCTTACTTCCGTGGGCATCGATGTTGGTTCCTCTACTTCGCATTTAATATTTTCCCGTTTGACCTTGCGGCGCCAGGGCATCGCGCTTTCCAGTCGCTTCGTGGTCGTCAATCGCGAGATCATCCACGAGTCGCCAATCTTGCTCACCCCCTATCTCGATAAGACCACCATCGACACGGCAAAGCTCGGTGATTTCATTGAACAGGCCTATCGCAATGCGGGGGTGACGCCAAGCGATATCGATACCGGCGCGCTCATCGTTACCGGCGAGGCCACAAAGAAGAAAAACGCCGAAGCCATCTCGGCGCTGTTCTCGGCGCAGGCGGGCAAATTCGTCTGTGCCACGGCCGGGCACAATTTAGAAGCGATTCTGGCGTCCTACGGCTCCGGCGCCGTCCACATGACCTACCATGAAGGCGGCGATTTTACCGTGATGAACGTGGACGTCGGCGGCGGCACCAGCAAGATCGCCATCGTTCGAGGCGGGAGAGTCATCGATACCTGCGCCGTGGAAGTGGGCGCCCGTCTGGTAGCGATGGACGAAGACGGTAAAATCAACCGGCTTGAAGACACAGCGCTCAAGTTCGCGAAAATGGCCGGCATCGATCTCAAATTGGGCGCTACGATGAGCGA
>JBEVIO010000367.1:0-3416 GCA_040510635.1 Binatia bacterium
TGCCGCGGCTTTCCGGCCAACGTCAATGTGACGGGGGCGGTCAGCCTGGCCGGCATCGGCCCCGATCAGACGCGCGTGCGAATTTTGGCTGTGCCAGGTCTCACGCGTAATTGCCACGATATCGAGGTCGAAGGCGAATTCGGCCGCCTGCACGTGCACCTCGAAAATATCCCAAGTGAGAATCCAAAAACCGGCAAACTCACGGCGCTGTCGATCATCCGCGCCGTGCAAGACGCCGTGGATACCGTACGGATCGGAAATTAAAAGATCGAGGATAGAGAATCGAGAAAAGAGGATCGCCATCTTCGATCCTTCGATCTTCTATCTCGACGAGAAACACAGCACCAACATCAATCATGAACAACAGCGATGTCATCGTTCGCACCCTGCAAAAAGCGGGAGTGCGTTGGGTTTTCGGCGTGCCGAGCGGACCGGTGTTGCCGCTGATCGAAGCCCTTCGGCAAAGTCCGATCGAGTTCATTCTTACAGCCAGTGAAACGTCGGCGGCGTTCATGGCGACGACCGTCGGTTATCTCACCGGAGTCCCAGGGGTGTGCGTTTCAACGGTCGGGCCCGGCGCGACCAATTTAACCACCGGCGTCGGCTGCGCCTGGTTAGACCGCGCGCCGGTGCTTGCGATCACTTGCAACGTCGCCACGCAGTGGCTCGAGCGGCGCATCCAAATGCGCATCGATCATCATGCGCTTTTTAAACCGCTGACTAAAGCGACGTTGTCTTTGCACGGCAATCCGATCCGCGCGACGGTGGAGCAGGCGATCGCGATCACGCGCGAGGAACCGCCCGGCCCGGTGCACCTCGATCTACCGGAAGACATCGCGCTGTCGATGCAAAGTGACCTCGCTGCAGCGCCGGTCCAGGCGAACGGTCGTGCGAACCTTTCAGGCGAAATCGTGCGAACTTTAAGCGGCGCGCTGGCGCGCTCGCGCCATCCCTTGTTGATCACGGGGTTGAGCTTCACGCGCAGCCGAGCGACAGCAGAATTGCTCAAGTTCGTCGAACGGCAAAGATTGCCTTTTGTCGAGACGATGCACGCGAAAGGATTTTTGCCGGAAAATCACTCTCACTGGGCAGGCGTGATCGGTCGGGCGCGGCGCTCCGACGTGAAGCGATTCACGGACCGGGCGGATCTGATCGTCGCCGTGGGTTATGATCCGATCGAGATCAATTATGAGGACTGGGCTCGGAACATTCCCATCGTCCACATCAACACGGAAGCCGCCGAGCCGGGAGATGGGTTGAAATTTCTTTGGAATAAAGAGTGCGATCTCGACGCCGCGATCGAAGCGATTGGCACTATCGAGCCATCGGCCAACGATTGGTCGGCGGAGGAATGGCAAAAGCACCGATCACTGCTCGATCGCGCCTTGCGTCCGGATGGCGCAAGTTTCGCGGCGCACCAGGTTTTGGACGTCTTGCGTGACCAATTTCCACGGGACGGCATTCTCGCCTACGATGTCGGTGCGCACACCCATCAAATCGCCTCTCAATGGCGCACCGATGTGCCGCGCACGCTGTTGTCGACCAACGGCTGGTCGTCGATGGGCTACGGCATGCCCGCGGCGTACGCGGCGAAGCTCGTTCATCCCGAGCGCGCCGTCGTTGCGATCGTCGGCGATGGCGGTTTCCAGATGACTGCCGGCGAGTTGTCGCTGGCGCGACGTTTGAATTTGGCCGTGCCGCTGATCATTCTCAACGACGGCTGGCTCGGCTTGATGAAAGTGAAGCAGGAACGAAAAAACTATGCGCTTTCCGGCGTTCATCTCGGCGCGCCGCCCGAGTCGCCGGCGCATTACTTTGGTGTTCCTTGCCGGCCGGCAAAAAACCTCGATGAATTCAGCGCCGCTCTCGATTGGGCGCTCACCAGCGACGGCCCAACCGTCATCGAGGCATTTATCGACGCCGGCGCCTACTCCGCGACGGTTTTCGATTAAGCCGCGCGGTTCTCGATGACCGTACCCGCACCGTCTCGCGATCGCTTTCGTTGGACTATCCTGGCCCTGATCAGCGTCTCCCATATCATCGGCGCGTCGGCGCAATATGGCATCAACACGCTGGCGCCATTTTACAAAGACGAGCTCGGTCTCTCTCGCGCGCAAGTCGGTTTGTTCTTCTCGGCTTTTTACTTGGCGATGACCGGGGCCTCCTTCGCCACCGGCTGGCTCGCCGACCGTTTCGGCGTGCGCAAGACGACGTGGCAAGGACATTGCCTATTAGGGATTTGCACCGTGGCCGCGGCATTGTCGCCGTCGTTCTCGACCGCTTGCGCGAGTTTCTTTCTCGCCGGCTTCGGTTACAGCTTTCTCAATCCCGCTTCGACCATCGGCGTGATGGCTTGGTTTCGGCGCGACGAGCGCGCCACCGCGATGGGCATCAAACAAACCGGAGTCCCGGCCGGCGGCGTGGTCGCGGCGGCTTTAGCGCCTTCGCTTGTGCTCGTGATCGGCTGGCGCGGCGCGCTGGCGGCGCTCGGGATCGTCAATTTTCTTTTTGGATTTATCTTTGCTTCGCTATGGCGCGACCCGAGCGATGACAAACAGGATCCGTCCATGGCCGAAACGGTTATCAAGGAAAAGAATCCTTTGGACATTTGGCGGCTCCTGCCGCTGGGTTGCGCCACGGGGATCTATCTCATCGGCCAGATGGTTTTGCTCACCTACGTGCCGCTCTACTTGAAAGATGTGATGGGTTTTTCGCCTCACTCGGCAAGTCAAGCACTGGCTTTGACGCAAGCGGGAGCGATGGTCGGAAGGACGGGGTGGGGTTTTATGAGCGACCGCTTATTCGGCGGCCGGCGCAAAATTGTCTTGATCTGGATCGGCGTGATATCGGTCGCGCTCATCGCCGCGCTGAGTGTGATGGGACGCGGATCGTCCGATTATTTACTGTTGGCGATTCTCTTTTTTGCCGGCGTCTCGATCGTCGGCTATCAGGGCGTGTCTTATGCGCTCATCGGCGAGATTTCCGGCAAGGCGCGAACCGGCGCAGGCTTGGGCATGATGATCACCATCAACTCCGGGGCGGCGACGCTGGGCACGCCCGTGTTTGGCTACATCGTGGATCGTACCGGCTCCTATGCGCTGGGCTGGCAAATCCTCGCGGCCCTATTGACCGCCGGCATTATCGCCTTGGCTCTCTTGCTGAGAGAGCCCCCGCCGGATCCTCCGCGACCGTAAGCCCGCGTGTTTTGCTCGCCTTCCTCCGGTGTTAGTCTGGCATCATCGAAGCCACTTTAGCGTGATCGGCTGCGACGCCACAATTGCGTATAGGAAAAAGCCTACATGTAGGTAAAATACAGACAAGACGCCTTTTAAATAATCTATATAGCAATGTGGCTTTCTTGCAAAAACAAAGAATTACAACTGTTTTCTGACTTGGCACATGGCTTGATACAAGTT
>JBEVIO010000368.1:0-5135 GCA_040510635.1 Binatia bacterium
CACGCCAAGCCTACCTGTCAAAAATGCAAACCGGATTTTCGGCCGCGCCCATCCCTCACGCGAACGATCGTTCCAACTGACGCAAGATGCCGTCCGGTTCACGCAGCCCAAGCTCCACGATTTGATCTGCCCGCGCTTGCGAGCTGCTGTTGGCGTAGATGCGCAGCTGAGGCGCGTTGCCCGATGGCCGAACGTGCGCCACGTCGCCATTGTGGAAATAGATGCGCACGCCGTCGAGCACGTTGATCCGAACGACATCGTCGAAACCGAGGGCCGCCGTGAAGAAGCGCGCCAGCGTTGCCTTAGACTGTTGCCACTTTTCGGTCGCCGATGCCGCGAGCGGCGCGTCGCGGCTGCGATCAACCACCTGCCCCGCTTCCCCGAAGCCAACCTCGATGACGTCGCCCGGTGGAATTAGTTGAGCTAGAATTGTTTGGCTCGCAGCAACCGGAAAGTTATCGAGCAAGCCGGCCCGTCCGAAACGTGCCGGCAAGCGGCCCCACAAAGCGGACAAGCTAAAGCCCTGCTCTACGGCCGCGAACAAATTAGCCAGGATCGGTAGCGTTGCATCGCGCGTCGGCAGCGCGTTCAGCGTGCTCGCGCTTAGGGAGATATCGCTGCCGGTCAAAAATCCGCCGTTGGCTTCCCAGCCAACGATGCGGGAGTATCTTCCGTCGCGGCGCAACTCATCGAGCGCGGCCACAACGTAGGGCGATCCGATCTTGGTTTTCAGAAGGGAAACTCCGCGTTCCTCCATGCGCCGCTCAACAGCATCGTTGGCGCTAATAGGCACGGCCGCGGCATCCGCGCGCAGGTATTCGGCGACGACGATACCCAAAAGGTCACCGGGCAAGAATTGCACGCGTCTTACGCCGGGATTAAGCTCGGCGGCAGGTAACACGGCCGTTACTAAGGGTCGATCCGAGTCGCCGTCGGTAGAAACAATTGCGTGCAGCGGCCGGCCACTCGTTTCGGCAGCGGCGGCGAATTCCTCTAGCCGATCCAGCTGTTCATCGGTAATGTTTTCAGTATCGATGGGAATGAACGTGTCGCTGCGTCCCGCGGCGATCACCTCGGCGCCTAATTCGCTCAAGATGCGCGGCAAGATATCGCGGCCTACGGCTGAATGCTGATAGACGAGAACCCGCAGACCGCTGAGACCGCCGGGAGTGAAGCTCTGCAGGTAGCGACGGACGTAGTTTTCTTCCGCGGCGCGGTCGAGCGGCGGCAACTCTGGCGCCTGCTTGAGCATTCCGCCAGAGTCGAACGCCGATGTGGTCGCGCTACTATATTCTTCGACACGCACGCGCTCGATCTCGCGGGTGATCCCTGTTTCATCCGACTTCAAAATCTCGCCGACGCTTTTGTTGATTTTAATGCCGTTACGATCGAAGGGGATATGACTGCCAGTCACTATCACGCCGGCCCGGCCCGTAGAAACGGAATGGAGTATCAACGCCGGCGTCGGAATCTTGCCGGCATTCTCGACCTGGCAGCCCAAGTCGATGATCGCTTGAGCGCAAGCGCCCATGATGCGATCCGTGCTCGGCCGCAGGTCGCCGGCGATAACGACGCCGCTCCTCGGCGAAATATCGCCGACGCTCGATAGATACCGCAGGGTTGCTTTGACGTTGATGTAGGCTTCAAGGTCGGTGATGTCTGTGACCAAGCCGCGCAGCCCGCTGGTCCCAAAGGCCAACGGAACCGGCGTGTAACTAAGAAATGAAGCTGGAACTATTCTTGATTCGGCCATGGGGCTTATGAAATCGCAAACCCCCTATTCGAGTCAATGAGCGATAGTCGCGTGCCTCTTTGCCATAGCGGGTCAGCGGTTCTTGAGCTAAGTATACTTGGCCCGCGGCCAATCTGCTCATCTTGACCCGATTAAAATGAGCCGAGTTACTTTAGTCAATTCAGTCGTGATTTAGACCACGCTCCGCTGCGCGCCGGTCATCGCATGGCCAATTTCTTGTATGACGATTTCCGGTCGTCGCCGTGCCAGCGCTTGAGTCCTTGGCGGATATACTGCGGACAGAGGTCGAGCGCACTACAAATAGACCGAAACGAGAAAAGCCAGTTAGACTCATCGCTGAATAACCACTTCTCGGCCTCCCGCGCTAGATGCTTGGCACGCGGGGTGGCCTGGCTAAACTGTTTCTGAAAACAATCCACGGCATCTTCAAGGACCGCGTGCATCAAGGCCGCTTCTGCATAACTGGCGGCGAGGCTGGGGCGAGCGTTGAACGCCTCGTCTGCAAGCGGGCCATCTCCGGGCCGCCGCGCGTCGCGCGGCGCGGCCGGCACTAATTTATTCTGCCGAGCATGGATCTGTGTCGCGTACATATTGTTTCTCCTCCTGAGACTACCAAAGATATGCATCACGGCCGCCACTACGATGGGACCCGAGGTGCACGTTGCTGTACACGGTCCGAAGCCTAGCGCCAAAGCTGAAGAAAAAAGGCTTTGCTGAAGTATACGAGATTGCTTCTGCCGTAAATTTAAGTCTCGTGCCGCCCCTCTAGCGGCAACTCCGGTCGCCCACGTCGCTGTCGATCACACGATTCTCGGGTCGATGGTGCTTGGGCGGTTTCATCTTGGCTTTTGTCTAATACCGGATTACTCTCACGGTCACTTCTGCCTCGGTGCGGGGGTCTTCGACCCTCAGCACGGCGATTGTCAGCAGCCATCGGTCACCTCCGTCTATTTCGAATTAGCCTAAGCCGGCTCGACAAGGGTTTCTGTCTAATATTGGACGATCTGGAGAAGAATTATTATGAGGCCGGAAAAAACAGTGAAACCGCAGGGCCGAGAGGGACGATTAAAAGGTCGGATTAGAATGCTGGTTTGCAAAAAAAATGACGTGATTAAAGCGCATAAAGTCAAATCTAATGTCTTCGAATTTTACGCTTAGACTGTGTCGAAAGTCATCGTCCTACGCGAGCGAGAGCGCAAAAGGATCGCTCCGCATCAGCAT
Organism: Binatia bacterium; assembly: GCA_040510635.1. Taxonomy (GTDB): domain Bacteria; phylum Desulfobacterota; class Binatia; order UBA9968; family UBA9968; genus DP-20. The sequence continues at coordinate 2,975 of JBEVIO010000368.1, forward strand.
CTCTCTGATTTCATCGCGATGCTTTTTCTGCTCGCGCGAAATGCCTAATAGGAATTTAGTGATGTCCGAATGCTCGAGCCCGATTCTCCGAAGTTGCTCTGGTAGACGATCAGCACTGCGATTTTCATCCTCGAGAGCCTTCGACAAAGATCGCCAACTGTTTTCGTCCGTCGAGCGGCACTCTGACGCCGCGGGCAACTTGCCTCCAAGTGCGTTGATCTTTTCCGCGATCCATTGAGCGTGTTTACTTTTCTCCGTCGCCAACCGGATGAGTTTCCTCTGATATTGGGGATAGTGCATCCTTCGAGCATATTGCTCAAATCGATCGGCTTGCTGCATCTCTCCGACATACCTCTCGCGCAGAACGTCAACGACTGTGCACGACTCGTCTGTGCTAAGATCGAGAAAGCGGCGCCACCATTCGGACCAGTTTTTGCTCCAGGCCATAGAGTTCTCCCATATCAAAAAAATTTTCCGACAAATCGGCTGTCGTGGCGAGACGTTTCTCAGCAACTCGAATTACTCTAGGATCACGATTCGGAATCTTCTTCTCGAAAACCGTATTTTGTTAATTTGTAACGCAGTGCCCGTTCACCCATTCCCAACAGCTCCGCGGCGCGGGTTTGGATGCCATCGGATCGGGCGAGTGCGTCCCTGATCATACGCCGCTCCAGCGCTTCCACTGCGGCCGTGAGGCTAGTTTCCCGGTCACCGTCCGCTATCTCCGGTTCCTGAACGGTCAACGGAAGATCGCCGCTGCCGATCACATCATCCCTGGTGAGCACCACCGCGCGCTCGATAATATTCTCCAGCTCTCGGACATTTCCCGGATAGTCGTAGCGTAAGAGAATGTCCCGGCCTTCAGGCGTAAGCCCGCGGATCGTCTTGCCGTTTTTCTCCGCGTATTGGCGCAGGAAGTGGTCGATCAGCAGCGCAACATCGGAGCGCCTTTCCCGCAGCGGCGGAATGAAAATCGGGACTACATTGAGCCGATAGTAGAGGTCTTCTCTTAGCTGTCCCGCTTTGATGAGATCCTCGAGCGGTCGGTGGCTCGCCGCCATGATTCTGACGTTGACCCGGATCGGACGACTGGAGCCCACCTTCTCGAATTCGCGCTCTTGCAGGACGCGCAGGAGCTTGGCCTGCAGGTGCAACGGCAGGTCGCCGATCTCGTCGAGAAAGATCGTTCCGCCATTGGCTAATTCAAAGCGCCCCTGGCGCGAAGTCAGCGCACCGGTGAAAGCGCCTTTTTCATGGCCGAACAATTCCGATTCGAGCAGCGCTTCGGGAAGCGCCGCGCAGTTGACCTTCACGAGCGGCCCGCGCGCTCTCGGGCTGCCGAAGTGAATGGCCTTGGCAATCAGTTCTTTTCCCGTGCCGCTCTCGCCGCGGATCAAGACCGTCGCTTCGCTCGGCGCCACCCGTCGTACGATTGAAAGAACTTCGAGCATCGCCCCACTCTCGCCGATGATTCCTTCGATGCGATGGCGGTCCTGTAAGGCTTCCCGCAGCTCGCGGTTCTCATTGATAATTCGATAGCGGTCGCTCACCTGTCGAATGCGGTAAAGCAGCTCATCCAAATTCAGCGGCTTGGTCAGGTAGTCGATAGCGCCATGTTTGAGTGCGGCGACGGCCGCTTCGATGGTGCCGAAAGCGGTAATTAAGATGACCGGCGTTTCCGCGTTGATCGTATGCACGGCTTGCAGCAGCTCCAAGCCCGACATTTCAGCCATCTTTTGATCGGTCAGAACCAGATCAAAGGCGTCCTGCCGAAAGAGTTCCAAGGCTCTTTCAGCACTATCGGCCGCGATCACTTCAAAGCCTTGTTTCTTGAGAAACCCGCCAATCATCTCGCGCTGCACCGGTTCGTCGTCGACCACCAGAATATGAAAATGATTGAGCATTTACACCTCCGCACCATTGACCGGCAAGGAAATCTCAAAGCGGCACCCACCGCCCGATTCATTGGTAGCCGTAAGCGTTCCGCCGTGAGCTTCGATAATCCTGCGGGAGATCGCCAGACCCAGCCCAGTGCCTTTCGCCTTGGTCGTAAAGTAGGGCTCGAAGATGCGCGAGAGATTTTCCGGCGCAATCCCGGTTCCGGTGTCCGTAACGGCGATGAGAAATTTGCTGCTCGACGTTTTCGCTTCCAGGGTCAATG